>CVSM01000048.1 GCA_001180065.1 Candidatus Pelagibacter communis | reverse complement strand
AGAAGTTTTAGAAAGCCATTAGTAATAATGACACCTAAATCTTTATTAAGAAATAAGTACTGCGTTTCAAGTTTAAAGGATTTTAATAAAAATAATACCTTTCATAGGGTGCTGTGGGATCATGCTATTGATCCAAATACTCAAGGATTTATCAATCTTAAAAAAAGTTCTCAAATAAGAAAAGTAATTTTGTGTTCTGGTAAAGTTTATTTTGATTTATTAGATGCTAGAGAAAAACTTAAAAAACGTGATGTAATAATGTTCAGAATTGAGCAATTATACCCTTTTCCAGCTAAGGCTTTAGTAAACGAGTTGAAACCATATGCGAAAAATGCTGAATTTTTCTGGTGTCAAGAAGAACCAAAAAATATGGGTGCTTGGTTTTCAGTAAGGGATTATATCCAATGGACATTGGATACTTTAAAGGCTAAAAATAGAAAAATTTCTTATATAGGAAGAAGCCCAGACGCAACTCCAGCAACTGGTTATGCAAAAAGGCATAATTCTCAACAACAAGAAATTATTAAAAAGGTTTTTGAATAATTTGAATGAGTGAAAAGATTTTAGTTCCAGTTTTAGGCGAAAGTATTTCAGAGGCTACAGTTTCTAAATGGTTAAAAAAAAAAGGTGAGGTAGTTAATGCTGATGAGCCAATTGTAGAACTAGAGACAGATAAAGTTAATTTAGAGGTGCCTTCACCTGTTTCAGGTATTTTGTCTGAAATAAGTTCACCAGATGGTGAGACAGTAAAAGTGGGTGCTTTACTTGGAACTGTAACAGAAAAGGAAAAAGATATTCTTGAGAATAACGAAGCAAAGAAAGAAATAAGTATTAATAAAAACGATGATAATATAATAAATCTTGAAGTAAAAAAAGAACCTGAAATTTTTGAAGAAAAATTTGAGGATAAGTCTGATGATTTAAAAGATGAGACTCTTACTTTGCAGGAGGAAGAGCCATTAATCTTAAAAGATGAGATTAAAAATAACGATTTAGAGCATGATAAAATTTTATCTCCAGCTGTCAGAAAAATTGTTTCTGAAAATAAAATTGACATTCAATCAATAGAGGGATCTGGAAAAGATGGTCGAATTTTAAAAGGTGACTTAATAAATTTAATGGGTGTTAATCCACCTACATCTGAAAGAAAAATTAAGTATGGTCAAGAGGAAAGGATTAAAATGACCAGACTTAGACAAACAATAGCTAAAAGGCTAAAACAAGCACAAGAAAACGCGGCATTACTTACAACATTTAATGAAGTTGATATGACTAGTGTAATAGAGATGAGAAAGCAAAATCAGGATGATTTTCAGAATCGATATGGAGTAAAACTTGGTTTTATGTCATTTTTTGTTAAAGCATGTATAGTTGCTTTAAAGAATTTTCCCGCAGTAAATGCAGAAATAGAAGGTCAAGAGATAATCTATAAGAACTATTATAATATAAGCTTTGCTGTTGGTACAGATAAAGGATTAGTGGTTCCAGTTTTGAAAAATGCAGATGAATTATCTTTTGCAGAAATAGAAAAAAATATTAAAGAAATTTCTACAAAGGCAAAAAATGGCAAACTTACAATTGATGACCTTCAGGGAGGAACATTCACTATAAGTAATGGCGGAATATATGGTTCAATGTTGTCAACTCCGATATTAAATTTACCTCAATCTGGAGTTTTAGGAATGCACAACATTGTTGATAGACCAATAGTAGTAGACGGTGAAATTAAGATAAGACCAATTATGTATTTGGCATTATCTTATGATCATAGAATTATTGATGGTAAAGAGTCTGTCTCATTTTTAAAGATGATAAAAGAAAATTTAGAAGATCCGAGAAGGTTATTTTTAGACATTTAAATGGAAGACAAATTTCAAGCAGTAGTTATTGGTGGAGGCCCAGGAGGCTATGTATGTGCAATTAGACTTTCACAACTAGGTTTAAAAACTGCTTGTATAGAGTCTAGAGGCTCTTTAGGTGGTACTTGTTTGAACATAGGCTGTATTCCGTCAAAAAGTTTATTAAACCTATCTGAGGAATTTCATAAAGCTAAAAATTTAGCAGATAAAGGGATTGAAGTTGGAGAGATAAAATTAAATCTATCAAAAATGATGAAAAATAAAGATAAGGCAGTTACGGCTTTAACTAAAGGAGTGGAATTTTTATTGAAGAAAAATAAGGTAACTTATTTCAAAGGGACTGGAAGTTTTAAATCAAAAAATGAAATTTTGATTAGAGAAAAAGATAATAAAAAAGAGACAATAATAAAGACAGATAGAGTTATAATTGCAACAGGTTCATTACCAGTTTCTTTACCAGGAATAGAATTTGATGAAAAAATAATTGTTTCTTCAACTGGTGCATTAAAGTTTGAGCAAGTTCCAAAAAAAATGGTTGTGGTTGGAGGAGGGTATATTGGTTTAGAGATGGGATCAGTTTGGTCAAGACTCGGCACTGATGTTCATGTAATTGAGTTTTTAGATCACATTACACCAGGTATGGATAGAGAGATCTCAGAACAATTTATGAAAATTTTAAAAAAACAGGGAATAAATTTTCATATGCAGCATAAAGTAGAGAAAATTAAAAAAAGTAAACTTGGTGCAATTGTTTCCACAAAAGATAAAGAGGGAAATAAAAAGGATTTCAATACCGACGTAGTTTTAGTATCAGTCGGAAGAAAACCAAATACAATTGGCTTAGGTCTAGAAAAAGCTGGCATTGATCTAGATGAAAAAAAGAGAATTAAAACTGATAAATATTTTAAGACTAATCAAGATAATATTTATGCTATTGGTGATGTTATAGCAGGACCTATGTTAGCACACAAAGCCGAGGATGAGGGAATTGCCGTAGCAGAAAACATTGCAGGTCAATCAGGCCATGTTAATTATGATACTATCCCAGGAGTTATTTATACAACCCCTGAGGTTGCCTCTATTGGTAAAACGGAGGAACAATTAAAAGAGCTTAACATTAAATATAAGGTTGGTAAATTTTCATTTATGGCAAACTCTAGAGCTAAAGCTATTGATGATGCTGAAGGATTTGTAAAAATTCTAGCAGATGAAAAAACCGATAGAGTTTTAGGGGCTCATTTAATAGGCCCACATGTAGGTGAGCTAATTGCAGAAATAGGTGTCGCAATGGAATTTGGTGCTAGCTCAGAGGATATTGCTAGAACATGTCATGCACATCCTACTTTCTCTGAAGCAGTTAAAGAGGCAGCATTATCTGTAGATAAAAGAGCAATACACTCTTAAAATATTTTCATATTATTAAAATATGAAATTTCCGATTCTTTTACCTAACATTTTCAACCACCCTTTTACGTATGAAAGCAATTTAAATCTCAAAGTGGGTGATTATGTAATGGTGCCTTTTGGAAGATCTAAAATTACAGGAGTAGTTTGGGATGAATTTGAAAAAAAAAATAATAAAAATTTTAAAATTAAGACTGTCATAAAAAGATTGAAAGTAACTCCATTAAAAAAAGCAACTATTAAATTTCTAAATTGGTTTGCTGAGTATAATATAATTCCAAAAGGAATGGCTTTGAAGCTAGTTTTATTAAGCAGTAATGCTATAGAAAAATATCAAAAAGAGGTTTTTAAAGCTTTCAATTTTAAAATTGGGGCAAATACAATTCTTCTTTCTGAAGAACAAAAAAGATCCTTAAAAATAATGAATTTTTCAAATGATAAATTTAGAGTTCACGTTCTCCAAGGTACCACAGGCTCAGGAAAAACTATTGTTTATTTTTCAGCTTTAAAAGAAATTATGAAAAAAGGTTTACAAGGATTAATACTTTTACCTGAAATAGGTTTAACTGGTCAATTTGAAAAAAAGTTTTTTGAATTCTTTGGAATTAAACCAGCAGTTTGGCACTCAGGAATATCAAAAAAAAAGAAAGAAGTTATTTGGAGCGGTGTTGCAAATGGAGAAATTAAAGTTGTGATTGGAGCAAGATCATCATTATTTTTACCATTTAAAAAATTAGGTTCAATTATTGTGGACGAAGAACATGATCAATCTTATAAGCAAGACGAAGGCATCACTTATAATGCAAGAGACATGGCAATCTCAAGAGCGTCGTTTGAAAATATTCCTATCAATTTAGTAACTGCAGTTCCATCAATTGAAACTTTTGAAAACGTAAAAAAAGGCAAGTACACTATCTCTAGATTAAAACAGCGTTATAAAAATGCTTCCTTACCAAATTATGAAATAATTAATCTTAACGAAACTAAATTAGAAAAACAGTCGTGGCTATCAAAAAAAATTATTGAAAAAGTAAACTTTCATTTAGATAAAAAAGATCAGGTATTATTTTTTTTAAATCGGCGAGGTTTTTCTCCACATGTACTTTGTAATAAATGTTTTAATAGCTACTCATGTCCTAATTGTTCAATAAATTTAGTTTATCATAAATCTAAGAATAACTTGCTATGTCATTATTGTGGATATAGATCATCTTTGAAAAGATCTTGCAAAAATGAGGGAAATTGCAAAACTATTTTTAGCGGTCCAGGTGTTGAAAGAATATCCGAGGAAGTAAAAAAAAAATTCCCTTCGAAAAAAATTGAAATTTTTTCAAGCGATACAATGAACAAAAAAGATAGTGTTAGTAAGTTAGAAAAAATAATAAATAATCAGGTTCAAATTTTAGTTGGAACACAATTAATTTCTAAAGGTTTTCATTTTCCAAACCTAAACTGTATTGTAGTAGTAGATATTGATCTTTCTTCAAATGGACATGATTTAAGGGGTGCTGAAAAAAATTTACAATTATATCATCAACTTTCAGGAAGAGCAGGAAGAACAGGTAAACCTGCAACAGTTTATTTTCAGACTTTAAATAATAATCATAAAATGATTTCAGATTTAACTAATAGTAACCCTGATATATTCTTAAATAGAGAACTGGATATTAGAAAAAGAAACAAACTTCCGCCATTTCAAAGGTTTATTTCATTAATCTTAATTGGTGATAATGAGGCAAAATTAGAGAGAGAGGCATATAAATTTAAAAATTTTATAGAAAATAAAATAACTGGAAAAATTTTAGGTCCAGTGAATGCTCCAATATTTAGGTTGAAAAAAAAATACAGAATTAGATTATTAATTAGAGGAGCAAAATCATTAAAATTACAATATTCATTGAAAGCATCAATTTCAAATTACAAATTTCAGCCAGGAATAAAACTTTCAGTTGATGTGGATCCAATAAACTTCAATTAACCCTTAAAAAAACTGGATTTAAACGAATGTGCTACTTGAAGACATAATTGTCATATGCTAATTAATGCGAGATTTTTAATAAATTTTCGCAACATATAGGAATTAAGTTGAGCAAAAATACAGGATTTTCAATTACATCTGCTGAAAGATATTCATTAGCACTTTTTGAACTTTCAGAGGAAAATAATTTATTAAGTCAGATAGAGGATCAATCATTATCTGTGCTTAATTTGATAAATCAAAGTGATGATTTTCGTAATTTGATTAAAGATCCAACTGTTAACCAGGAAGATTTATCAGAAGTAATTAACAAAATAACAGAAAAAAATAAATTTGATGTATTATTTAAAAATTTTTTAAATTTTTTAATTCAAAAAAGACGCTTCTTTTTTGTTGAGAGTATTCTTAAAAGTTTTATTGAGACTTGTTCAAGAAAAAGAGGTGAACTTAAAGCAAAGTTGAGATCAGCAAAAAATCTATCAAATGATGAAATAATAAAAATTACAGATTTATTAACAAAAAACTTTAGTTCAAAAATAAAACTAGATTATGAACATGATGAGAGTTTAATTGGAGGTTTAGTAGTCCAAGTTGGGAGTGCTATGGTTGATACATCCATTAAAAGTAAATTACAACAAATTGAAAATAAAATGATAGAGGCATAAATGGAAATAAACCCTTCAGAAGTTACAAAGATATTAAAAGAACAAATAAAAGATTTTGGTAATAAAGCTGAGGTTACAGAAGTTGGTCAGGTATTGTCCGTTGGAGATGGTATTGCTAGGATTTATGGTTTAGATAATGTGCAAGCTGGAGAAATGGTAGAGTTTGCAGATGGATCAAAAGGGATGGCTCTTAACCTGGAAAGTGAAAATGTTGGTGTAGTAATTTTTGGTGATGATAGAAATATTAAAGAGGGCGATGTCGTAAAAAGAACTGGTAGCATTGTAGACACTCCTGTTGGAAAAGAATTATTAGGAAGAGTAGTTGATGGTTTAGGTAACCCAATTGATGGTAAAGGACCATTAAGTAAAAGTGTTAAAAAAACAAGAGTAGAGGTAAAAGCACCAGGAATTATCCCTCGACAATCAGTTAGTGAGCCAATGCAGACTGGATTGAAATCAATTGATAGTCTGGTGCCAATAGGAAGAGGACAAAGGGAGTTAATTATTGGCGATAGGCAAACTGGAAAAAACCGCTGTTGCTGTAGATGCAATTATAAATCAAAAAAAAATAAATGAGTCTGGTGATGAAAAACAAAAATTATATTGCATATATGTTGCTGTTGGACAGAAAAGATCAACTGTAAGACAAATTCAAAAAACGTTAGAAGAAGCAGGTGCAATGGAGTATACAACTATTGTTGCTGCTACAGCATCTGATTCAGCGCCATTACAATTTTTAGCACCATACACAGGATGTGCTATGGGTGAATATTTTAGAGATAATGGAATGCACGCGCTGATTATTTACGATGACTTGTCTAAGCAGGCAGTGGCATATAGACAAATGTCCCTTTTGTTAAGAAGACCTCCTGGTCGTGAAGCATATCCAGGTGATGTATTTTACTTACACAGTAGATTACTTGAAAGAGCTGCAAAATTAAGTGATGAACATGGAGGAGGATCACTAACAGCACTTCCAATCATTGAAACACAGGGTGGAGATGTATCTGCATTTATTCCTACCAATGTAATTTCAATTACAGATGGTCAAATTTTCTTAGAAACAGAATTATTTAACCAAGGTATAAGACCAGCAATTAATGTCGGGCTATCAGTTTCTAGAGTTGGATCATCTGCTCAAACAAAAGCTATGAAAAAAGTTTCTGGATCTATGAAATTGGAATTAGCTCAATATAGAGAGATGGCTGCATTTGCTCAGTTTGGATCTGATCTAGATGCTTCTACTCAACAACTTCTAAATAGAGGATCTAAATTGACTGAACTCTTAAAGCAAAAACAATTTTCACCAATGACTGTTGCAGAGCAAGTTATATCTGTTTTTTGTGGTGTTAAAGGTTATCTTGATGATATTGAATTAAAAGATGTTGCTGGATTTGAAAGCAAAATTATTGAGAGATGCAAATCAGAAAAACCTGAAATAATTGAGGCAATTCAAAGTGCAGGAAAACTTGAAGATGATAAAGAAAAGTTACTTGTAGAAGTAATTACTAAATTAAAGGAAACTTTTAAATCTTAATATAATATGGCTAGTTTAGATGATCTAAAAAAAAGAATAGCTAGCGTGAAGTCTACGCAAAAGATTACAAAGGCTATGAAAATGGTAGCTGCAGCAAAGTTAAGAAAAGCTCAAGAAAGTGCTGAGAAAGGCAGACCTTACTCTGAAAAAATGAACAATGTTATTTTAAATCTTTCAAACGGAATATCTGATAAAGAAAACGCCCCAAAATTATTATCAGGCACTGGAAATAATAAAGTTCACTTATGTGTGGTAATAACATCTGATAGAGGTCTTTGTGGTGGTTTCAACTCTAATATAATTAAAAAAGCTAAAAATTATTTTTCAAAAATATCAGATGAGGGTAAAGATATTAAAATTATTACCGTAGGTTCAAAAGGCAATGATCAGTTAAAAAGAGTTTATGGACAAAAAATAATTGAAAATATTTCTTTTAAAGATTCTAAAAATGCAAATTATTTTGATGCAGATAAAGTAGGAAAAATGGTGATAGAAAAATTTGAAGCTGGTGAGTTTGATATATGTACGATTTTTTATAATAAGTTTAAAAATGTAATTACTCAAATTCCTCAAGCACAGCAAATAATACCTTTGAATAATGAAAAAGATGAAAGTAATTCAGATGAAAGTTATGAATTTGAACCAGATGAAGATGAAATTTTGACTAATTTATTACCAAAAAATATTTCTACGCAAATATTTAAAGCAATGTTAGAGAATTCAGCTAGCGAACAAGGGTCTAGAATGAGTGCAATGGATAATGCAACCCGGAACGCAGGTGAAATGGTTGACAAACTTACAATTGAGTATAATAGAAGTCGTCAGGCAGCAATTACTAAAGAACTAATAGAAATCATATCGGGAGCAGAAAGTTTATAATTATGAGTAAAGGAATAATCACACAAGTTATTGGAGCTGTAGTAGATGTTAAATTTGATGGTGAACTTCCAGAAATTTTAACAGCATTAGAATGTAAAAATGGAGACAACCGGCTTGTTTTAGAAGTTGCTCAACATCTGGGTGAAACTACAGTACGAACTATTGCAATGGATGCTACTGAAGGATTAAAAAGAGGTGATGAAGTAACAAATACAAATGCGCCTATTCAGGTTCCAGTCGGACCTGAAACTCTTGGAAGAATTATTAATGTAATTGGAGAACCAATTGACGAAAGAGGTGAAGTTAAAACTAAGGAAAGCTGGCCAATACACAGAGCTGCACCTGAATTCAACGACCAATCAACTGAAACTGAAATTCTTGTAACAGGAATTAAGGTAATTGATCTACTTGCTCCATATGCAAAAGGAGGAAAAATTGGATTATTTGGTGGTGCTGGAGTAGGTAAAACAGTTTTAATTATGGAATTAATTAACAACGTTGCAAAAGCACATGGAGGATTTTCAGTTTTTGCGGGTGTTGGAGAGAGAACTAGAGAAGGTAATGATCTTTATCATGAAATGATGGAGTCAGGTGTTATTAAACAAGATGGCCCAGGATCTAAAGCAGCTTTAGTATATGGACAAATGAATGAACCTCCAGGAGCAAGAGCTAGGGTTGCACTCACGGGATTGACAGTAGCTGAGTATTTTAGAGATCAAGAAGGACAAGATGTACTTTTCTTTGTTGATAATATTTTTAGATTTACACAAGCAGGTTCAGAAGTTTCTGCACTTTTGGGAAGAATTCCATCTGCTGTTGGCTATCAACCAACTTTAGCAACAGATATGGGTAATCTTCAAGAAAGAATTACTACAACTAACAAAGGATCGATTACTTCGGTTCAAGCAATTTATGTTCCAGCAGACGATTTAACTGATCCAGCTCCAGCTACATCATTCGCACATTTAGATGCAACAACCGTACTTTCAAGGCAAATAGCTGAAATAGGAATTTATCCTGCCGTTGATCCACTAGATTCTACTTCAAGAATTCTGGACCCTAGAATCGTTGGAGACGAACATTACAGAGTGGCTAGAGATGTACAGAGAATATTACAATCTTATAAATCATTGCAAGATATTATAGCTATTTTAGGTATGGATGAGTTATCTGAGGAAGATAAGCTAGTTGTAGCCAGAGCAAGAAAAATTCAAAGATTTTTATCTCAACCTTTCTTTGTTGCAGAAGTTTTTACTGGATCACCCGGAAAGTT
>CVSM01000047.1 GCA_001180065.1 Candidatus Pelagibacter communis | reverse complement strand
TCCGATCTCACTGGTCCTTCTACTGTGTCTCCAGTTCTTAAACCAAACTTTCTTATTTGACTTGGACTTACATAAATATCATCTGGCCCAGGTAAATAGTTCGACTCCATCGCTCTTAAAAAGCCAAAACCATCCTGAAGCAACTGTAAAACACCTGCTCCTGTAATCTCCTCTTTTTCAGCTACTTTTTTTAAAATCGCAAAAAGAATTTCTTGTTTTCTAAGAGTACTGGCATTTTCAATTCCAAGCTCTTCAGCCTGAGTAATAAGCTGTTCTGATGATTTAAGTTTTAGTTCTTGTATGTTCATGAGTATATTATTAAGGACTTAATAATATTATTAATATATATGCTAAATGATATTATTCAACCCTAGATAGGCTTAAAAATAACAACAAATATGATCAAAATAAGCAATAATGTAGGTATTTCATTAATATATCTATAATATTTTTGAGAATGCCTATTATTATCTAATTTAAATTGTTCAAGAATTCTCCCAAGATAAAAATGATACAAGGTTAAGATAACCACAAAAACTAGTTTTAAAATCATCCATTTTTGTCCTAACTGTCCAAAGCCTATTTCATGTATCAATAAAAGTCCAAATATCCAAGATAAAGTCATTGCAGGAGTCATTATGTAAAAAAAGAGTTTTTTTTCCATGACCTTAAACACATCTGACACTAATGGTTTATCGTTATATTGTGAATGATAAACGAAGATTCTTGGCAAATATAAAAGCCCAGCCATCCAGGAAATTACTGCAATTAAGTGAAGAGATTTAAAAAGCAAATAAGTATTCATTAATTACATACTTTTTTGAATTAATGATTTTAATAAAATTATATGATCTTCACTATCATTTAAACATGGGACCATATCAAAATTTTCTCCACCAGAGTCTAAAAAACTTTCTTTGCCTTGAATAAGAATTTCCTCTAAAGTTTCAACACAATCTGAGGAAAAGCCGGGGCATATTGCAAGTACATTCTTTTTACCTTCTTTCGGAAGGTTTTCTAAAGTCTTATCTGTATAAGGTTCAAGCCATTTTTGAGGCCCGAACCTAGACTGAAAAGTCGTTTTGATTTCTATCGAATTAAACTTCTCTGAAATTAACCTTGTGGTTTTTTGACAATAGCAATGATACGGGTCTCCTTTATCAAAATACTTTTGAGGGATACCATGATAAGAAGCTAATATTAAATCTGGCTTCCAATTTATTTCTTTTATCTTCTTATTTAATGAATTTACTAACGCATCTATATACAAAGGGTGAGACTCGTAATGTGGGATTATTTTTATTGATGGTTGCCATCTCATTTTCATTAACGTTCTATATACTTCATCACAAACTGTGGCTGTGGTAGCAGCAGCATATTGGGGATATAATGGGAGTATAACTAAGTTTTCACAACCCTTTTCATGCAAACTTATAATTTTATTTTTAATGCTTGGATTTCCATATCGCATAGCATAATCAACAATTATGTTTTTTTCTGATATCGAGCTTGATAATTTTTCAGCTTGTTGTCTAGTATAGTAAAGTAAAGGAGAAATATTTTCTTCCTTCATCCAAATTTCTTTGTAAGCTTTTGCTGTTTTAGATGGCCTTAAATTTAATATAAAAACATTTAATATGATTTGCCAAATAAAAGGGTTTGCCTCTATCACTCTTTTATCAGATAAAAATTCTTTTAAATATTTTCTAATGTCAAACCAGCTTGTTGAGTCTGGTGTTCCTAAATTAATTATCAAAACTCCCGTTTTACCAAAATTAATAGGTGGGTGATTTAATTTTTTTTCCATTAATAATCTTTTACAGTTTTAACCAAATAATCCATCATATTCGGATCTGTTTCGGGTAAAACTCCATGACCTAAATTGAATATATATGGATGATCTTTAAAAATATCTAGATATTTTGTTGCTTCTCTTTTTAATATATCTTTATCAGTAAGTAAAATTTTAGGATCCATCCCTCCTTGTATTGGAATTCTTATTTCTTTCTGAATTTTTATAGGATCAATTTCATAGTCAATACAGATAGCATCTGGTTTAACAGTTTCACAATAATTTTTGTAATTTTTAATACCTCGAGGAAAACATATTACTGGGACATTTAATGATTGAACATATTTTACCAAAGAGTGTGTTGGGTTATAAACGTAGAAATCAAGATCTTTATCATCTAATAATCCAGCCCAACTATCAAAAATTTGAATTATTTCTGCACCACTATTGATTTGATTTTTAATATGTATTTTTAAAAACTTTTCTATTATTTCTAAAGTTTGTTTAATAAGGGAAAAATCTTTAAAAAAATTATCCTTAAGTTTTAATTTTGGAGATTGTTTATTAATTATATAAACTAACAAAGTCCAAGGAGCCCCAACAAAACCTATTGTGGATTTATTTTTTGTTATTTTATTATTTTTAACTAAATTTATAGCTTCATAAACAGGTTTTACTCTCTGAATAAAATCATTTTCTGTAACTTTAGATATTTGCTCTAAATTTAAATCTCCAAGAATAGGTCCAAAATTTTTTTTGAATTCTACTTTTTGTTTAAATCCAAAGGGTAAAATTAATATATCTGAAAAAATTATGGCAGCATCTAAATCAAATCTTTTTAGTGGTTGTAATGTTATTTCAGTTGATAAATTAGGATCTAAACATAATTTTATAAAATCGGTATTTCTTTTTCTTATTTCTCTAAACTCTGGTAAATATCTTCCAGCTTGTCTCATAATCCATATAGGATTTACTTGGGTTTTTTTATTTAATATAACTTGTTCTATTGGTGACATATAAATAATTAAATATATTTAATTGTAATTGTAATAGGTCTTGTGAATAATGGTAATTAATTTTAATAAACATTTTATTAACTAGTTACTAACATTTAGATATAAAAATTTATTAAATATATAGACTAAATTGAAGCTTATTAGATATTTATTAAATATAATAAAATAGATATACATATGTTTATTTATGTTAATAAAAGTCTTGTTTTACAGCCTTAATTTGTAAATCACAAAAATACCTAATATAATTAAATCAAGACAACTTTATTAACACTTTTTACATGAGTAATACCTATCAAATATATTTAATTTCAGACTCTACTGGAGAAACACTTGATAGGATTTTTTTAGCAATAAAAGCCCAATTTAAAAACATAGATTATAAAGTTCATTCTTATTCATTTACTAGAACTGAAAACCAAATTTTAAAAATATTATCAGATGCTGAAAGTTATTCAAATTCTGTAATTTTTTATACAATAGTAGATAATGATTTAGCTAAATACTTATCTAACACTAGTAATAATAAAAAAATACCATGCTTTGGTATTCTTGGAGACTTAATATCAAGTTTTTCAAAACTTTTAAATCAGAAAGCTTCAAATTTACCTAGCGCCCAACATGTTTTAGATGATGAATATTACAAAAGAATTGAAGCAATACAGTTTACAATGAGTCATGATGACGGAAATTCTATAAAAGAGATTGATAAATCCGATATCATTTTATTAGGTGTTAGTAGAACAAGTAAGACACCAACATCAATTTATTTAGCTAACAAAGGTTTTAAGACATCTAATATTCCTTTAATAAATAACAATTCAATTCCTAAAATATTGAAAGAAAACCCTAAAATCAGTTGTGTTATAGGGCTTAATACTGAACCAGAAAGGTTAGCTGATTTAAGAAAAAACCGAATGAACTCTTTAAAAGAAACAGAAAATAAAACATATACCGATATAGACAAAATTAAAAAAGAAGTTGAAGAAGCAAAGAATACTTTCAGAAAATATAAATGGCCCATGATTGATGTTACAAGAAAATCAGTGGAGGAGACAGCAGCATCAGTTATTAAAATTTACGAAATATATAAATCAAATGATTAAATTAATTTTGGCTTCAAAAAGTAAAGTCAGAAAAGAGATACTAGATAAAAACAATATAATAAGCGAGGTTGAGCCGTCCAATGTGGATGAAGATATTATAAAAAAAAGTTTAATTAAGGAAAAAGCGTCACCTAAAGCAATTTCAAAGAATTTAGCTGAACTCAAAGCAAATAAGGTAAGTAAAAAGAAAAATGAGAATTTAGTATTAGGTGCCGATAGTGTGATTGATTTAAATGGTGAATTAATATCAAAACCGAAGGACCGAAAAGAAGCATTAGAAATATTAAAAAAATTAAATGGTAAGAAACATAACTTGATTAGTTCAGTTTGTATTTCAATAAATGGAGCAATGGTATGGAATTACACTGACACAGCAATATTAACAATGAAAGATATTTCAGAGGAAGGTCTTAAAGAATATTTATCAAAAATTTCAGATGAAGCATTATATGCTTATAATGTTTATCAAATAGAAGGAGAGGGCAAAAATTTATTTTCCAGTATCCAAGGAGACCAAGATACGATAATGGGTCTACCAATCCAAAAAATAAAGGAATATTTAAATAATTATAAATGAAGAAATATTTAGTTATAGGAAATCCAATTGAACATTCATTATCCCCGATTTTGCATAATTACTGGATTAAAGAGAATGAAATTAATGCAATTTATGAGAAGAAAAAATTAGAAGAACATGAATTTGATGATTTAATTTTAAACATAAAGAATAAAAAGATAGATGGAATAAATATTACAGTTCCATTCAAAAAAAAAATTATACCTTATTTAGATAAGCTTTCAGATGAAGCTTCAAAAACCCAATCAGTTAATACTGTATATTTAGATAAAGGTAAAATAATTGGGCATAATACTGATATAATTGGATTCGAGATAGGTTTAAAAAAAACTAATCATAATATTAAAGATAAAAAAATATTAATTTTAGGAGCAGGAGGAGTTGTTTCATCTATCATTTATGCTGTAAAAAAAATGAAAGCTTCAGAAATAATAGTTAGTAATAGAACTCAAAGTAAAGCAGAAAATTTAAAAAAAATATTTTCTGATTTAAAAATAGCTAAATGGGGAGAAGTTCCAGATTTTGATGTTGTTGTTAATGCAACAAGTATTGGGCTTAACGTGAAGGATATAATCGACTTAGATTTTTCAAAAATTGGAAAAAATAAACTTTTTTTTGATGTAATTTATAACCCTAAAGAAACAAACTTTTTAAAAATAGGTAAAAAACTAGGCAACATAACTGAAAATGGTAAGCTTATGTTTATCTACCAAGCTTCTGCTGCGTTTGAAATATGGCACGGAGTTAAACCGAAAATAAATGACGATATAATAAAACTTTTGGATTTATGATTAGAATAGGAATTTTAGGAGATATAGGATCTGGAAAAACTTATGTAGCCAACAACCTTGGTTTTCCTGTTTTTAATGCTGATAAGGAGGTAGAGATAATTTATAAAAAAAACAAAAGAATTTTTATAAAATTAAAAAAAAGATTACCAAAATATTTTAGCAAGTTCCCAATTAAGAAAAAAGAGGTGTTAAAAGCAATATTAGATAATGAGCAAAATTTAAAAAAGATTACTAAAATTATTCACGCAGAGGTTAGAAACAAAATGCATCATTTTTTAAAAAAAAATAGTAATAAAAAATTTGTAGTTTTAGATATTCCACTTTTATTAGAAAATAAGATTAATCATAAAAATGATATATTAATCTTTGTCCAATCAAAAAAAAAAGATATTCTAAAAAAATTGAAGAAAAGAAAAAATTTTAATTATGATTTATTTAAAAAGTTTAAAAATCTTCAACTACCGCTTGATTATAAAAAAAAAAAATCAAATTTTATTATTAAGAACAATTTTTCAAGTAAATCTGTTAATATAGGAATAGATAATATTCTAAAAAAATTGAAAATATGAATGATGTAATATTAGATACAGAAACAACTGGTTTATCAGTAAAAGATGGACATAGAATTGTCGAAATAGGATGTATCGAATTAAAAGATTTGATTCCCACACAAAAAAAATTTCATACATATTTGAATCCTGAAAGAAAGGTTTCAGAGAAAGCTCTTGAAGTCCATGGTTATACTGACGAATTTTTGTCAAAAAAGAAAAAATTTAGTGAAGTAGTAGATGAATTTTTGAGTTTTATAAAAAATAAAAGGTTAGTCATACATAACGCTGAGTTTGATCTTTCACATTTGAATAATGAACTAAAAATTCTAGGTAAAGAAGAAATTAAAAATGATATTATAGATACTTTAGTTTTAGCAAGAGATAAATTTCCTGGTTCTCAAACAAGTCTAGATGCTTTGTGTAAAAGATATAGAATCGATAATACAAAAAGATCTTTACACTCTGCATTAGTAGATTGCGAGTTGTTGTCAAAAGTATATATTAATCTAATTGATCAACGTGAACCGACATTAAATTTTCAAAATCAAGATCATCAAAAAAGAGATGAATATTTTAAAAATGTTTCTTATTATAAAAAGATTGTTTTGCCTACAAATGATGAAATTAAAAAACATCAAGAATATTTAAACAAAAATTTAAAAAAGAATTTTTTTTAATTGAATCTCTCGTTATATAATTTATTAAAATCAATTTTCTTTTCTAATTTAATACCAGGGTGACCTGAATTATGCATTAAGTTTAAAAATGTATTTTCTAAATCGGGATAGACTTTATTCGGAACTTCACATAAAATTATTTTTTCTAAAATTTTTTTATCCTTTACATCATCATTGACTTTAATTACCACTGCATAGATTATTTCATAATATGATTTCTTTTCACTTTGTTCTTTGTCCTCAAATTTTAACCTGATATTAATTTCTACAAGTTTATTTTTAATAGCTTTTGAATTGATATCTATATTCAGTTGGTATCTAGATATATTTTCTTTTACGAATAAAAAAGTTTCTACATCTGGAGTTTCACTAGACATATCTTTAATGTATTTAGCTAAAATTTTATAACTTTCTGTCATTCTCGTCCTCGATATCTTCAAATTCTCCATCGATAATATTTTTTTTATCGTTGTTTTTATTTTTAAATTTATTTGATAAGTTTCCCAGAAGAAATTTTCTAGTAAATGGAAATATCATCAAAAAGCCTAAAACATCGGTTGCAAATCCGGGTATAATTAACAATAATGCAGCAAAAGCAATTGCTGCACCAGAGATTATTTCATATGCAGGCAATTCGTTCTTAACGATTTGTGTAATTCCGGATCTAAGAGTATTTAAACCCTCGTATCTTGCATAATAAATTCCAATAATAGCTGTAGCAAAAATTAATAAAATTGTATTTAAAGCCCCTATTTGTGATCCAATTTTTATGAATAAATATATTTCAACTGCTGGAATTAATATAATAGCTAAAAGAAGTGTGTTCATTTGTCTTTAATGTAATTGTTAGTTGAAATTATTCAACATAGTAATTAGATTAAGGTTATGAATTATAGTTTCGAAAATATTGATATTATTTTATTAGCCATGATTGCTGGTTTTATTTTTTTAAGATTAAGAGGAATTCTAGGTAAAAGAACAGGTTTTGAAGGTAAATCAGCTCCACGATTTGAGGAAGTTTTAAAAAATGTAAATCCTGAGAATTTGACTAAAAAAAAAGAAAATTTTGACGAAGCTGCAAAAAAAGATTTTTTAAATGGAGCAAAAATTGCTTACGAAACAATAATTACAGATTTTAGTGATAGTGATAATATTCTCACAAAAAGCAAACCACTATTAAGCAAGAAAATACATGACCAATTTAACACGGCGCTTAAAGAACGAGGTGGTAGAGGGCACTTCGCTGAAATTACATTTATAGGAATAAACTCAGCAAATATTAAAGAACATAAAATAATAGATAACATTCTTAATGTAACAGTAGATTTTGTAAGCGAAGTTATTACTTGTATTAGAGACAAAGATAAAAAAATTGTGTCTGGCGACCCAGAAAAAATAAAGAAAATTTATGATACTTGGGTATTTTCAAGAGATACAAGATCTAGCAATCCAAATTGGCAATTAGTAGATATACTAACTTAATTGATAAAAAAAATTACAGACAAAGACAAGCAAGATTGGGATAATTTTTTATCTAATGATGAAACTATGCCTGACAAAGATAGCGATCAAAAAGAAAAACTTAAGAGAAAAAATATTTCTTTTGATTTACACGGGTATTCATTAGACGATGCAAATAAGAAGATAGAAGAGCTTATAAATTATTCATACAATAATGGAATAAGAAAATTGACAATTGTAACTGGCAAAGGAATTCACTCTCAAAATGAGAAAGATCCATATGTTTCAAAAGATCTTGGTATTCTAAAATACTCAGTGCCAGAATATATTAAAAATAATAACTATCTTATGAGCATGATTAATGAAATTAAGGATGCAAATATTGATGATGGTGGTTCAGGGGCGTTCTACATTTTTTTAAAAAAAAATTAAGAAAATTAGATATACAGTTTTTATTTTTTATAATACTTTCAAATTATATGATTGTTTGGTTAGCATCTTATCCAAAAAGTGGAAATACTTATTTAAGAGCGTTACTTAGTGGATATCTATTTTCAAAAGATGGAAATTTTGATTTTCCACTTTTAAGAAATATTTCTCAATTCCCTGACAAAGTTTTTTTTGAGGGTATGGATATTAATTTAAATGATAATTCCGAAGTTGCAAAAAATTATATAAATGCTCAAAAAAATCTTAATAAAGGTAAAAATACGATACAATTTTTTAAAACACATAGTGCATTTTGCAAAATCAATGGCCATAATTTCACTGATTTACAAAATACTCTTGGAGTAATCTATATTGTGAGAGACCCCAGAAATGTTGTAATTTCACAATCTCATCATTTTAGTTTGTCTATTGAGGAGTCTACAAATTTAACAATAAATAATAATAGAAGTATAGGGTCTAATGGTTTTCAAACATTTTTGGGATCATGGAATTTCAATCTTAATTCTTGGAAACAATTTAAAGATAAATTTCTTTTAATAAAATATGAAGATTTGGTGGAAAAACCAGAGGATATGTTTTTAAAAATCATTAACTTTTTGGAACGATTATTATCTGTAAAATATACTATTGATAAAAATAAGTTAAAAAAAACAATTGAAACAACTAGATTCGAAAAACTTAAAGAATTAGAAAAAAAAGGAGGTTTTTCAGAAAACGCATTTGAAAAAAAAACAAATAACAAAATAGAATTTTTTAACCTTGGACCAAGTAGTAATTTTTTAAAATTATTAGATGAAAATAACAGAAACAAGATTGAAAAAGCTTTTAAAAAAGAAATGCAGGAGCTTTCTTATCTTTAATATCTAAAGAATAAATTTTGATAAATCAGTATCTTTTACTAGGTTATCTAAATTTTTATTAATATATTCTTTATTAATGATTATTTTTTCTCCTGATCTATCAGTAGCAGTAAAACTTATATCATCCAAAATTTTTTCAATAATTGTGTGTAATCTTCTTGCACCGATATTTTCTACTGTAGTATTAACTTCAGATGCAATTTTAGCAATTGTATCTATTCCATCGTCTGAAAATTCTAAATCTACATTTTCAGTTTTTAATAACGCTATATATTGTTTAATTAAACTGAAGTCTGGTTCTCTTAGTATCCTTTTGAAGTCATCGCTTGTTAAAGCCTCTAATTCAACTCTTATTGGTAATCTGCCTTGAAGTTCTGGTAATAAATCGGAAGGTTTAGCCAGTTGAAAAGCACCCGATGCAATAAATAAAATATGATCAGTTTTAATTGGA
>CVSM01000046.1 GCA_001180065.1 Candidatus Pelagibacter communis | reverse complement strand
CAAACTAAAGATGCAGGCATAGTTGCAGCGTGTGGTAATGCAGCTGGTATTAAATTGAACACAACTGTAATGCCATTTATTATAAGAGGTGTAAAACTTTGGGGTATAAATTCTGTGACAGCATCAATAAAAAGAAGACAATTTTTATGGAGCGAAGCTGGAAAATTAATTGATTTTGAAATTTTAAGTAAATCAGTAAAAGAAATTAATTTAGAAGAGGTGATTAATATTTTTCCAAAAATGTTAAAGGGAGAAACATCGGGAAGATATATTATAAATTTAAATAAATAATGGATTGGGATAAATTAAAGATATTTCATGCTGTCGCAGAAGCTGGAAGCTTTACTAGTGCGACTGTAAATTTAAATTTAAGTCAATCAGCTATAAGTAGACAAATCCAATCTCTAGAGCAAGATTTGAAAGTTCAATTATTTGAAAGACATGCAAGAGGATTAACTCTTACAGAAAACGGAGAATACGTATTTAAAACAGCGCATGAAGTTATCAGTAAATTAAAAGAGGTAGAAACTTCCTTAGGAGATCAAAAAAATAAACCCACGGGAAAATTAACCATTACTACCGTCAGAAGTTTCGGAACTCATTGGTTAACTCCAAGAATTCAAGAATTTATGCGACTCAACCCAGAAATAGAGATAGAGCTAGTTTTTGACGATAAAGAACTAGATTTAAGTACAAGACAAGCTGATATTGGTATTTTTATGAGAAGACCAAAACAATTGAATTACATCCAAAAAAAACTTGTTGATATTAAGTACTTTATTTATGGTTCAAATAAATATCTTGAGAAAAATGGAATGCCTAAAACAGTAGCAGATTTAAATAAACATAAATTTATTTCTTTTGGAAAAGGTGCGCCATCACCAGTTTATAATCCAGACTGGGCTTTAAAACTTGGGATGCAAGATGGAAAAAAGAGAAAATCAATTATGAGGGTTAATAGTGTAATGGGCTTACTTTTAGCTGTAGAATCTGGTGTTGGTCTAGCAGCATTACCAGAATATTTGGTAAGTAATTCGAATAATTTAATTAAAGTGTTACCGA
>CVSM01000045.1 GCA_001180065.1 Candidatus Pelagibacter communis | reverse complement strand
GGAAGTCTTCTTTTGAGTTTTTGATAATCTAAGTCTAAATGTAAATTAGTTAAAATAGATTTTGTTGTAGTTAAAAATATTGATAAAATAAAGTTTACCGGAAAAAAATTTCAAAATAAGAAATATTACAGACATACAGGACACCCTGGTGGTATTAAAGAAATCACTCCAGAAAAACTACATGTAAAAAAACCTGAAGAGATATTAAAGTTAGCTGTAAAAAGAATGTTACCGGCTGGGGTACTTGGAAGAAAACAGCTGACAAAATTAAAGATTTATACTGGTAGTAATCATCCACATACTGCTCAAAATCCAAAAATTATTGAAATTAATAAACTCAATAATAAAAATATAGTAAGAAATTAAATGGAAAATACTCAATCAAATACAAAAACACATAAATTAAAGTTAGATTTTAAAAATAGTAAATATGCTACAGGTAGAAGAAAGACTTCTATTGCTAAGGTTTGGGTTAAGAAAGGTTCTGGAAAAATTTATGTTAATGGCAAATTATTTAATGAATATTTCTCGAGTGAAAATCATAAGATGCAAATTACAAGACCATTTGAAATTATTAATCAGCCTACAGAATACGATGTAAGATGTAATGTAAAAGGTGGAGGACCAACTGGTCAAGCTGGTGCAATGGTGCATGGTATTTCAAAAGCACTTGTGATGTTTGATGATAATTTTAAATCAACACTTAAAACTGAAAAATTAACAACCAGAGACTCTAGGGCGGTTGAGAGAAAAAAACCTGGAAGAAAAAAAGCTAGAAGAAGCTTCCAATTCTCTAAAAGATAATTTTTTTTTAACTATAACCTGTTATAATATAAAATGCGTAAGCTTAATGTTTTAATTGCTGGATCAACTGGATATATAGGCATTCAACTAATAAAACTATTAGTAAATCATAATTATATTAAAATAAAGTATTTATGTGGAAACTCATCGGTAGGAAAAAAAATTTCTTTATTTGACAAAAGTTTAAAATCTAAAAATCTTCCTAAAATTAATAAATTTCAAAAAAAATTTTTAAAAGATGTTGATATTGTGTTTACAGCGTTACCAAATGGTGAAGCGCAAGATATTTCAAAATTATTATTAAAAAAAAATACTTTAATTGATTTAGCTGCTGATTTTAGACTAAAAAAAAGTAATCAATATAGTAAATGGTACAAGCAGAAGCATAAAGCGACTCAAAATATAAAAAATAGTATTTATTCATTACCAGAAATAATAGGCAAAAAGATAAAATCGTTCGATATTATTGGTTGCCCAGGGTGTTATCCGACATCTATACTCTTGCCTCTTATTCCTTTGATCAAGAAAAAACAAATTGATACTAATAATATAATAATAGACTCTAAATCTGGTTATTCTGGTGCTGGCAAAGGTGTACATAAAAAATACAAAAATAAGAATTTATATGAGTCTTTAAAAGCATATGGTGTTGGTTTTCATAGACATAACTCAGAAATCGAGCAAGAACTCTCAATACATACAAAAAAGAAAATAAAATTTATTTTTACTCCTCATTTATCACCAATGTTTAGAGGAATTTTAAGTACTATATATGTGAATTTAAATTCACAATATACCTTAAAAGATATTCGGAATACTTTAGAAAAATTTCACAAAAAAAATAGATTTGTTAAAATCTTAAAAAATAATTCTTTTATTAGTACAAATGATGTAATCAATACAAATAATTGTTTTATATCAGTCTGTAAAACAGAATATAAGAATAAGATAGTAATTTTATCAGCTATTGATAATCTTATTAAAGGAGGTGCTGGACAAGCAATTCAAAATATGAATTTGAAATTTGATTTTAATGAATTAGAAGGTTTAAAATGAAGATATTATTAATCGTTTTAATGTTTTTTAATTTGTCGTGTAGCTTTAATTCGAAAATTGACAACAAGTCATCTCAACTTAAAGATAAAGATAATTCATACTATTTTAAAAGTTCTTCGATTGATGATTTTTTATCAAAAATAAATAAATATACTGAGGTCTCAGAATATCCTAATTTAGAGAATTAATATGAAAGAATTTGTCAATGTTGCATTGGTTGGATTAGGTCAAATTGGAAATTATTTTTATAACGAAATAAATACAAAAAAAAAAGAAATTGAAATCAAAACTGGTAAATCAATACGAATTGTTGCTATTTCAGCAAAAAATAAGAATAAAAAAAGAAAATTTAAGATCAATAAGAGTATATTCTATAAAAATCCAATAGACATCTTTAAAGAAAAAAAAGTAAATATACTAATTGAATCTGTGGGTTTATCTGACGGTATTTCAAAAAAAGTTGTTGAATTAGCTTTAAAAAAAAAGATTAACGTAATTACACCAAACAAAGCTTTGATTGCAAAACATGGAGATTATTTGTCTAAAATTGCAGAAAAAAATAATGTTAATTTAGAATTTGAGGCATCAGTAGCAGGGGGCATTCCAATATTGAAGGCAATTAAAGAAAGTTTAGCTACTAATCAATTTAAGAAAATATACGGTATTCTTAACGGAACTACTAATTATATTTTATCTGAAATGGAAAATACGAACGAAACTTTTGATAAGGTTTTAAAAAAAGCTCAGAAACTAGGATATGCAGAACCAGGTAATCCAAAATTAGACTTAAATGGATTTGACGCATTTGCCAAAGTTAGAATTCTATCCGCTTTAGCATTTAATAATAAAGTTTCTAAGCACAAATCTTTAATGGAAGGCATTCAAAATATTGATTTAAAAGATATTAAGATAGCAAGCCAACTAAATTTAAGAATAAAATTATTAGGAATTTCAGAAATAGTAAATAATCAATTATTTGAAACTGTTCATCCATGCTTAGTAAGTAAAAAATCTTATATTGGTAATGTTAACGGTGTTATGAATGCAATAATAATGCAAGGAAAACCAGTTGGTGAGAGTATTTTGCAAGGAGAAGGTGCTGGCCCAGGACCAACATCATCATCATTATTTTCAGATTTATTAACTATTATGAAAGGTAATGTGAATAAGCCATTTGCTATACCTACTAATAAAAGAAAAAACTTAAAACCTTTTGATATAAAAAATTATTCAAATTCATTATATCTTAGATTTGAAGTTAAGGATGAACCTGGTGTTCTCTCATTAATTACAAATAGGTTAGCGAAATTTAAAATTTCAATAAAGAGAATTATCCAAACTCCAGATAAAAAAAATAAAAGGGCAACAATTGTAATTATTACTCACAATACAACTGAATTAAATGCAAAAAAAAGTTTATCTATTTTTAAAAAAAATAAGAATATCTTAAAATTTCCTGTATTAATAAGGCTTTATAATTAATGAAATTTATTATTTTAGGCTGTGGAAGTTCAATGGGTGTACCAAGGCCAGATGGTTACTTTGGAAATTGTAATCCAAATGATAAAAAAAATCATAGGACAAGATGTTGTGCTTTAATCAAAACTAAAGATGAAACTATTCTTATTGATACTTCCCCTGATTTAAGACAACAACTTATCGATAATAAGATTAATCAAATAGATAAAGTTTTTTATTCTCATATGCATGCTGATCAAACACATGGTATAAATGATTTAAGAGTTTTTTATATTAAAAAGAAAGTCCCGATTAATGTTTATGCAGATATGGATACTAAAAGATATTTAATGAAAACTTTTGGATATTGTTTTAAAAATAATAGCATAGAGTATCCTGCTATACTAAAACTAAACTCTATTAATCAAAAATTATCTATTAAGGATGGTAAAAAAAATAGAAAGATAATTCCTATAAAAGTTAAACACGGAAAGGTAAACAGTATTTGTTACATTATTGATAAAAAATTAGCTTATATAAGTGATGTAAGTAAAATTAATAAAAAAGACTATAAGTATTTTCAAAACTTAAATTATCTAATAATTGACTGTTTGTGGTATAGATATCATCCATCACATTTAAATTTAGAAAGTAGTCTTGAATTAATTAAAAAGTTTAAACCAAAAAAATCTATTTTAACTAATTTACATTTAGACTTAGATTATCAAAAACTCAAAAGAAGACTTCCGAAAAATGTAGTGCCTGCCTATGATGGTTTAAGCGTAAATTTATAAAATTTTTTCAATTTCTAAAATCAACTTATTTGACATCGGTTTTGTTAACGATCCGTATGTATTTTCTACTTTTCCCTCTTTATTAATTAAAATCTTATGAAAATTCCATTTTGGGATAGCTGAATTGCCAAAATTTTCTTTAGCCCATATATAGATAGGATGAGCCTTTTTACCTTTTACCTCAGTAATTTCAGTAAGGGGAAAATTAACATTAAAATTTACTTCACAAAATTCTTTGACTTCATTATTAGATTTTTTTTCTTGATTAAATGAGTCTGATGGTACACCTAAAACAACCAATCCTTGAGACTCATACTTTTTCCATAATTTTTGTAGTCCGTCATATTGTTTTGTAAAACCACAATAGCTAGCAGTGTTTACTAGTAAAATGGCTTTATCTTTATACTTTTTTAAATCAATAAGTTCACCAGAAATACTTTTTATTTGAAAATCATAAAAAACTTTATCATATTTTGCTGAGGCGAAATTCTTAAAAAAAAACATAATAATTACAAAACTTATAAATACTAATTTTTTCATTTATAAAAAATTATTTATTAGGAGTAAGTAATATCAAAAAGTATCCAAACAGGGTGGATAATAATGACCCGGTTAATACGCCTATTTTTACTCCATCCATATATTGCATGCTATCCACAAATGCTAAATTTCCTACAAATAGACTCATTGTGAATCCAATACCAGTTAAAACACCGACACCATAAAAGTTAAACCAATTTGAATTACTTGGCATTTGTGCAATTTTTGTTTTTATTGAAATATATGAAAAAACAAAAACTCCTAGTTGTTTACCTAAGAATAATCCCAATACAATTCCTAACGGCACCTTATTTAGCAATGATCCAAAAGATAATCCTTCAAGTGAAACTCCAGCATTTGCAAATGCAAATAATGGCATTATTCCAAAAGCAACATATGGGCTTATTGCATGTTCAATCTTAATTAAAAGAGAGAAGTCTTTTTCTTTTTTTCTATGTGGAATAGTCATTGCTAGTAGAACTCCAGCAATTGTTGCATGTATTCCTGAATTATGTGTAAAATCCCAAAGAAAAATACCAATTACCAAGTAAGGTAAAAATTTCTTAACATCAAATTTATTAATGACTAATAAGATTAAAAAAGCCAATAACATTAAACTTAAATATTTTATACTTAAATCTCCAGAATAAAAAATTGCTATAATTACTATTGCACCTAAATCGTCAATTATTGCAAGTGCCGTTAAAAAAACTTTTAAGGACAATGGCACTCGTTTACCTAATAAAGATAATACACCTAAAGAAAAAGCTATATCAGTTGCTGAGGGTATAGCCCATCCAGTCATTGTTTCACTATCTCCAAAATTAATAAAAACATAAAATAGGGCAGGAACAAGCATTCCTCCTACAGCCGCTATTATCGGCAGTAATGCTTGTTTTATATTAGACAATTCACCTTGTAAAAATTCACGTTTAATTTCTAAAGTAACAAAGAAAAAGAATATTGCCATCAAGGCATCATTTATCCAATGTAAAACTGATAATTTTAAACCAAAATTATTTATGCCAATAAATAAATATTCATTTAAGGTAGAAAAATATAATTCAGATAAACCAGAATTACTTATTATCAAGGCAATGATAGCAGCAAATAACAAAACCAATCCACTTGCTGCCTCAAGTTTAAAAAACCATATAAAAGGTTTTGATAAATAATTAATCATTTTATCTTAGATCTTTAGCAAAAAGAGTTAAATCTCTCAAGGTCTCAAATAAGTTAAACAAAATTAATTCCAAATTTGGAAAAAACACACTTAAAGGACTCTTAAAAGTGTCTAATATAATTATTAATGCAACAAAAGTAATTAAAGAAACTATAATATAACTTAAGAATTTTCCGATTGTAAAATTTGAATTTGGTTTGTACTTAATTAATTGAGTTTTTTTATTGTCTGGTAATTTTCTATATGATTGATCAATTTCATTATTCTTAATATTTTCAATTTCTAACTCTTTCTTTTTAGTTTCAGTTTTTAAATCATTTTTTTCAGTTGAAGGCTTGACCGATAATTCAACATTTTTATTATAAAACCATGTTTGATCGCATGATCCACATTTCAATAACCTACCTTTGTCAGGTATTAAATTTTCATCTAATTCAAATTTTTTTCCACATGATGGACAAATAATTATCATACGCTCTATATAACAGATTCTAGTTAAAAATCCTTTGTTTTACACATCTTTATACATTGAAAAAATATATAAGTACTGTATTAGTACTTTTCTCGGAGTGTAGCGCAGCCTGGTAGCGCATCTGGTTTGGGACCAGAGGGTCGCAGGTTCAAATCCTGCCACTCCGACCATTGAATATGAAAAAAGCAAAAATATATAAACCAAATAAAACTGCTATGCAGTCAGGAATGGGCAAGACTGATAAGTGGATATTAGAATTTGAAACTGCTGATCCCACTAAAAACCCTTTGATGGGCTGGGAAAGTTCTTCTGATACTTATTCTGAGCTAAAATTAGAATTTTCAACTAAAGAATTAGCTATCAATTACGCAAAGAAGAAAAAAATTAATTATGAAATAATAGAGCCGAAAAAAAGAAAAATTGTTGCTAAATCCTATGCTGACAATTTTTTAAACTAAAATTATGTTTAAATTTTTTACTGATAAAAGATGGCATTTATGGAGTATTGGTGGAACAATACTTATCCTTACTGCTACATGGTATCAAGTTCAATTAGATGTAAGAATTAATGAATGGTTTGGTGAATTTTACGATACATTACAAAAAGCATTGGCTGAACCTGGAGCAGTAACAGAAAAAGAATTTATTACTTATCTTTTTACTTTCGCTAAAATTGCTGCTGTTTATATTTTAGTTGTAATATTTAGTGATTATTTTACAAGCCATTGGACTTTTAGATGGAGGACAGCAATGGCTGATTTTTATCATGATAAATGGAATTTTGCTTCATCTATCGAAGGGGCTTCTCAAAGAGTACAAGAAGATACACTTAAGTTTGCGAGAATAATGGAAGGTTTAGGGGCTGAACTTTTAAGAAGTATTATGACATTAATTGCATTTACACCAATTTTATGGGGTTTATCTAAAAGTATAACGGTATTACCCTGGATAGGTGAGGTAGATCATGCATTAGTTTGGGTTGCGATCGTGTCTGCTTTAGGTGGTACATTTATTCTTGCTTCTGTGGGAATTAAATTACCTGGAATAGAATATGATATTCAAAAAGAAGAGGCTGCATACAGAAAGGAATTAGTTCTTGGAGAAGATTTCAAAGAAAGTGCACAACCTGCAAAAATTGAGGATCTCTATGGTGGAGTTAGAAAAATACATTATAAAATGTATTTTCATTATTTATATTTTAATGCCGTTAAATGGAGTTATTTACAAGGAATGGTTATTGTTCCATATCTAGCTTTAGCTCCAACTATAGTTACTGGAGCAATAACTTTAGGTTTTGTTCAACAAATTATAAGAGCGTTTGGAAGAGTTGAAACATCATTACAATATCTTGTTAGAAGCTGGCCTATTATAGTTGAGTTGATCTCTGTGTGGAAAAGATTAAACGAATTTGAAAATAAACTTAAAATTAATACAGATAAATTATCTCGAGAAAAAATTTAGTGACTTTAAATAAAGATTTAATTGGTGAAATTATAAACGTGACATCAAAGGCAGCAATATCCTGTCATAAGTTTATAGGAAAAAATGATAAAAAAAATGCTGATAAAGCAGCTACAGACTCAATGAGAAATGAAATTAATAAACTCAAAATAAATGGTGAGGTTGTTATAGGAGAAGGAGAAATTGATGAGGCTCCAATGTTATTTATTGGTGAAAAATTGGGTGCTGGTAGTAATTTGAATATTGATATAGCAGTTGACCCTGTTGAGGGAACAAATTTTGTAGCAAAAAATTTACCTGGAGCAATTTCAGTAATATCTATTGCAGAAAAAGGAAATTTATTTAATGCGCCAGAAACATATATGGATAAACTTGCAGTTACAAATGAAGTACCTATTGATGCCACAGATTTAGATTTTTCTGTAGAGAAAAATATAAAAAATATAGCTGACTGTCTAAACAAAGATGCTAAAAATGTAACAGCATGCATCTTAGATCGACCAAGACATAAGAAAATTATCAATGAATTAAAAAGATTAAATGTAAAAATAAAGTTAATATCAGATGGTGATGTAGCTGGTGCTTTAATGGTTACAGACAAAAAATATGGTGTTGATATCTTTTTAGGTATTGGAGGAGGGCCTGAGGGTGTTTTGGCAGCATCGGCAATTGATGCGTATGGATGTAAATTTCAAGGAAGATTTATCTTTGATAAAGATGAAGATATTTTAAGAGCAAAAAAAATGGGAATTAAAGATTTAAAAAGAAAATATGATTTAAAAGAAATTATAAAAGGTGATTCAATTTTCTGTGCTACTGGAATTACTTCAGGTGAATTGGTTAAAGGTGTTAAAGTTAAAGATAATAATTTTATCACTGAGACCTTAGTTACACACAAAAACTCAAATATGTGTAAAATTGTAATACGTGAAGATACTATAAAAACTTGATAAATTTTATATTTTACAATAAAAGATCCAAATTTGGTCCCTTCGTCTATCGGTTAGGACACGTGGTTTTCATCCTCGAAAGAGGGGTTCGATTCCCCTAGGGACCGCCACCCTACATAAGTATGCCTTATTTTGTTTACATGATAAAAACGCTTAATGGTTTTAGAAAAAAAACATATGTTGGATATACTAAAGATATCAAATTCAGACTTGATAAACACAATAATAACAAAGGTGCTAAATCTACAAAAGGTTATATATGGGAGCTTATTTTTAAAAAAAAATTTTTAAAAAAAAAGGATGCAATGTCTTTTGAATATAAACTTAAAAAAGATAGAAATAAAAGATCAACTATATTAAAAAAACATAATGATAAAAGAAACTAAAATAGCAACTATTTTACCGTATAAAGAAAATTATACTATAAGTAAAGCACAAGCGGCAGCAATTTGGGTAAATGATTTTTTTAAATACTCAAAATTTAGAAAAAATAATTTTATATTTGGTAATACTGACACTAAAGATTACCTTACGAAAAACTATATTAATGTTGAACTAAATAAAAAAAAATCAAAATTTTCAAGTACTACTAATGAGTATTGTGATAATTTTATTAAAATAAATAAAAAATATGATTTTGATATAATTGAAATACATAATAGGCCCTTAGTTTTTAATTATCTCAAAAATAAGATAAATAGAAAATTTATATTATATTTCCATAATGATCCTATGAGCATGAAAGGATCTAAATCTATAGCTGAAAGAATATTATTAATTAATAATGTTGATAAAATCATTTTTGTTAGTAAATGGGTGCAAAACAGATTTTTTAATGGAATAGATAAAAAATTAATTGATAAAACTGAAGTTGTCTATCCTAGCATTCACAAAGAAAAAAAATTATTAAAAAAAAATAAGAATATAATCTTTGTAGGTAAACTAAATGAATCAAAAGGATATGATATTTATAGAGACGCAATTTTAAAGATTTTAGATGAATTTAAAAATTGGAAAGCTTTCTCTATCGGAGATGAAAGCCGAAAAAGACCTCATATAAATCATAATCGTCACACAGAAGTAGGTTTTTTAAAACATAAAAAAGTATTAAATTTTTTGAATAAATCAGAAATAGCTGTTGTTCCTTCAAGATGGGAGGAGCCGTTTGGTAGAACAGCATTGGAGTCTTCATCTAGAGCATGTGCAACTATAATCTCAAACAAAGGAGGATTACCTGAAACAACAGATCACTGTGTTATATTAAAAAAACTTTCTTCAAATGACCTTTATAATGAAATTAAAAGATTAATTATTAATGATAGACTAAGACAAAAAATTCAAAAGGGAGGATACAATAATGTTAAACACATTACTAAAAATAACTCCAAAGTAATTGATGAAATAAGGGACAAATTAATACATAATTTTAATCTAAATTTTATAAGAAATAAATTAAGAATTGTAAGTATCTATAATGCAGGTCAGAAATTAAATCATAGACTTTATAACATATCGATAGGCAAAAAATTTACAAATGGTTTTATCAGAAATGGTCATGATGTTTTAGAAATCAGTGATAGAGATTTTATAAAACAAAATAGAACTCTTTCTTTTCAAAATATTAATTCAAAATTTCAAGAATATCTTATTGAAACAATAAAGAATTATAATCCAGACTTATTTATTTTTGGACATACAAAAAACATAGATTCAAATACTTTAAGGGATATAAAATTAACAAATAGAAATTTAGTGATATCACAATGGAATGAAGATCCTGTAATGCCAAGTTTAGATTACTCAAAAAATAATATTCAAAACATATCATTATATAGTGAGATCGTAGATCATAACTTTATCACTACACATCCAAGCGTTATTTCAAATCAAAAAATTAAAATTAAGAATTTACATTTTTTCTTTGTTCCTGTTGATAAAAACATTGAATGCTATGATGTATTTAAATTAAACCCAAAAATGGATTTATTTTATGCAATGAGTCATGGAGTAAATAGAGCTACTTTAAAAAAAGGTAAAACAGATGAGAGAATTAATTTTTTAGATCGATTAATAAGAAAACTTGATAATATTAATTGCGATTTTTATGGATTTAGAAACAAAGAACCTATTTGGGGAAATCAATTTTATCAATCCTTGGTAAATTCTAAAATGGGGTTGAACTTAAGTAGGGGATTACCTGCAAAATATTATTCAAGTAATAGAATTGCATCATTAATGGGTAATGGATTATTAACGTTTATTGATAAAAAAACACAAATAAGTGATTTTTTTGATAAGAATGAAATTATCTTTTATGATAATATTAATGATCTATCAAATAAGATTAAATTTTATAAAAAAAATTCAGATTTAAGAAAAAAAATTGCATACAAGGGTAAAAAAAAATATTTTAAACTTTTTAATGAGCAGAGAACAACAAAATATATCGTAGATAAATCCTTAGGTAAATCCGTTGAATTATATTGATGAAACTATCAATCGTAATACCTACTTATAATAATTTAGAATATTTAAAATCTACAATTGAGTCGATAATCAAGAATTCTAAATATGAACATGAAATTATCTTACATATAAATGAAGGAACTGATGGCACTTTAAATTATGCAAAACAAAAAAATATGAAATTCAGTTATAGCGATAAAAATATTGGACTTTGTAAGTCAGTTAATTTAGCAACAAAAAAAATAACTACAGATTTTATTCTTTATTCACATGATGACATGTTTTTTTGTTATCATTGGGACGAATATCTCAAAAAAGAAGTGATTAAATATAAAGATAATATGTTTTACTTAACAGGTACAAATATATCAATAAGTGAAGGTTTATTAAATTATGATTGTGGATCATCACCTGAAGATTTTGATGAAAGTAAATTTAATGAATTTTGTGATAAAGATAATTCACAAGATTTACAAGGATCGCATTGGGCGCCTCATTTAATACATAAAGATTTATGGTTACGAGTCGGTGGATTTAGTGAGGAATTCAACCCTGGAGACGGTTCTGATCCTGATTTTTGTATGAAATTATGGGAAAATAATGTTCGTATTTTTAAAACAATTAGTAAATTTAAAGTATATCACTTTAGTTCGATCACAACTAGAAAAAGTAATATAAGATTAAATAATGGAACCAAAACATTTTTACTTAAATATGGTTTTAATCCAAGGTTTTTTAGAAAATATTATCTAAGAGGAGATAACAAAAAAGTTTTTGATGGTAAACTAGATGACCCATCTTATTCATTATTCATGATTATTGATCTAATTATAAATAAAATTAAGTATTATTATTTCAGTTTATTTAAATGAAAAAAATAATAGTTCGAATAGCTGAAGGTCTTGGTAATCAATTATTTATGTATTCACATGCTTATAGTTTGTCAAAAAAATTAGGTTATGATCTACAAATAGACAATACATCAGGTTATTTTAAAACAAAAAACAGATTAAGAAATTATGAATTAGATAAATTTAAAATACCAACACAAATTTGTGATAATAACGATAAATTTGATACTTACCCAAAAGATTTTAAAAGAAAAATATTAAAGTTTATGGATACGTTTAAAACATATAAATATTTTTATTTAGAAAAAATAAATAGTGACAAGTCAACAGTATATAATGATTTTTCTAATTATAAATTTTCAAATAAATTATTTACAGAAGGATATTTTCAAAGTGAGAAATATTTTATTGATTATTCAAATGATCTTAAAAAACAACTTTTAATAAAGGATGATTATCTTGATAATACAAACAAATATATTAATTTATTAAAAAAAGAAAATTCAGTTTCAATATGTATTAGACAAAATAGATATTCTGAGGGTAAAATCAAAGATAATAAAAAGTCAAATCAATTTACACAAAATACAATCAATTATATTAAAAGATCTGTTTCACTTTTTAAAAAAAAAATTGATAAACCTGTTTTTTTTATTTGGTCAAATGATTTTCAAAATTTAAGATATTATTTTAATGAAAAAGATTTTATTTTTATTGAAAATAAAAAAAACAAATCATTAAATGATTTTAATCTTTTCATACACGCTAAACATTTCATAGTAGGACCAACGCCTTTTCACTGGTGGGGAGCATGGTTAAATCATAATAAAAACAAAATCTGTTTAAGGCCAAATGATATCAATCCATCTAACAATTTTGATTTTTGGCCTAAAAGTTGGATTTCAATTTAAATTTCTATTTTATTAAGTGCGTTATTTTTGAATATATTGGCTTCTCTTATGTATCTTCTTACCATCTGTGTTGTTTTATGACCAGTCATTGCCATAATACTACGTTCATCAGCCCCTGACTCCGCTGCCACAGTTGCAAAACCTGATCTTAAGCTATGCCCAGCAAAGTTTTTATTCTCAATTCCTGCAAGATTTAGATATTCTTTAATTAACAAAACTACAGATTGGTCAGTTAATCTTTTTTCTGTTAAGGCTGAACCTTTAGCAAATCTTCTAAAAATAGGTCCAGATTTAATTTTTGAAATTTCTAACCATTTTTTAAGATTTATAACTGGGCAGTAAATTTTATTATTGAAGTAGGGCAGTCCTTTAATCATTCCTTCACCAAATTGATCAGTTTTTGATCTTTTAATATTAATTTTTACCCCTTCAGATACAAAATCTAAATCCTCATAATCAATTGAAATGAGTTCAGTTCTTCTAAAACCACCTCCAAAACCTACTAAGATAATTGATTTATCTCTTAACTTCTTAACTTCCTCAGTTTTTTGTTGATCTATTACATTAATTATTGTTTTTAAATGACTGATTAATATAGGTTTTTTTCCTTTTTGAATGCTACCTTTAACTCTTTTTATACCCATTAAATTTTCAACAATAATTGGATGTTTTGTATCTAAATAATGGCCTTTTAATTTATGAACCATACTAATTGATACAAGTCTTCTTCGTAATGTGCTAATTTTTGAATTTTTAGAGAGGTGAGTTAAGTATAATGAAACTATTTTCGCCTCTGTTGGCAAAGAATTTAAGCTGTGTTTAGCACAGAAAGCCGCGAAATCTCTAAAATCTGATTTATAGGCTCTAAGAGTGTTATTTGCCTTAGAACTTTTAAGGTTATTTAAAGTCGCCTCATGAAGTGATTTTAGATCTGTAGTTAACTCATTCATATAATTACTATTGATAACAATTAATTATCATTAGTAATATATCAAGTGATTTTTAATGTCAATAGTTTAAATTAAAAAATTATGGGTTCAATAGATGGAGAAATTCCTGCTGCATGGTTTTTAATTAGTTCAATTGGTTTTGTTATTTTAACCATTATTCAATATCGAAACACAGGAAAAAGCTTCAACACAATTTTCTTGTCTATAATGGCAATTATATTTTTTGTTAGTTATTTGATTTTATTAACCAAATAAAAGTTATCACCGTAATTCACAAAAAGCACTAATATAAAAAAAAAACAACTATTTAGTGATACCCCTTTTTATCTTAACTTGTTATATTGATTATGAATTAAGGGGCAACTCTTAACTGGCCAATTGGACAAAAGCCGAGAGGTACAATTCCAGGGGGCAGAAAGCTCTGCAAAGCATCGCTGAACATGTAGAGCGGGTGGCATGGCGGTAGCGCATCAACGACGTGCCAAAACAACTGTTCTTTGCACCTTTAAAAGTGCAAGGAAACAGGGGTTTTTTTCTCAAATGACACTCAAAGGTACAAAATTTCAATTAAAAGTTTGGAGATACTTAAAAAGTATACCAAAAGGCCAAGTTAAGACCTATAAACAAGTTGCAATAAGCATAAAAAGCCCGAAATCAGCACGTGCTGTGGCTAATGCTTGTGCTAAAAACCCTTATGCCCCAAAAATACCCTGTCACAGAGTAATTAAGTCTGATGGGAGCCTTGGAGGCTACTCTGGAAGAGGTGGAATTAAGAAAAAGCTCAAATTACTTAGATCTGAAAATGTAGCCATTTAGCCCCATTTTGAGGCTTTTTTAAGTTAAAAAAGTTAGTAAAATCAATACTTTTCACCCTTTTATTGTATTTTTTTCCTAAATAATTTAATTCACGCTTCAGTTGTACCTTAAATGAGACTATACCTAAAATAGACCCCTCTATGGGCGTTTAAATGGTATATTCGATTAGCGCATCGCTCTACTATTCAACTGTATCAATGCTTTTGGCCTCCCCCATTTTAAAGGAAATTATTATCCAGAATTGCTAAAAAAACCTTTATTTTAAAGATTATTTGATTTTTTTCGTTATATTCCAAAATTTTAACTTTTTTTAAATATATATGTGTTGATTTAATATCAAATAATATAAAAAATCATAAAATTAAATAAATTTAAAAAATGCAATAAATACAATAGTTTATATATATTACTTAATGTAATACTTTAGAAAATAGTAAATAAATAATACCTATTATTTAACTTTTTTTACTAAGTTCTCTCTTCTTGAAATGTAAATGCCGCTTAATACTATAATAAATAAGCCTAAAAAAGTCCAATTATCAGGAAAATCACTAAAGAAATAATAACCTATAATAATGTTTGTGATAATCTCAAAGTAGCTAAATGGAGCTAATTTAGACGCATCAGCATATTTGAGAGACAATATTAAAAATAAATGCCCAATACAGGCAAATATACCTATCGCAGCCATCATAGACCACTGATTTAAGCTAGGTTTGACCCAAACAAATGGCATTACAGTGGATATAATTATGGCCCCTACTACACCAGTTAATAATAAAGTTAATAAAGGATTGTCTGAAGTACTTAGTTTACGAGTAATGATCAAATAAAACCCATACATTACACCTGTTCCAAGAGCAGCTATACTTGCTAAATTAATTTCAACAAATCCTGGTCTTATAACAACTAAAGAACCTATAAAACCAATAATTACTGCAGACCATCTTCTAAATCCTACCTTCTCGCCTAAAAAAACTGGTGAAAAAGCTGTAACAATTAACGGAGCAACAAAGGCTAGAGTTAATGCTTTTGCTAAAGAAATAATTGAAATTGCATAAAAGAAACAAATATTAGCAGTTAAAAGAATTAAACCTCTAATGAATTGCAATTTGGGTTTATCCGTCCATAAGAGATTTTTTCGAAAAAAGAAAAACATAATTGGTAAAGTGAAAGCAACTGTAAAAAAATATCTTGCCCATGTAATTTGTAATACAGGAAGATCTGCACTTAAATATTTTGCAAATCCATCCATTATTGGAAGCATTACCCATGCCAATAGATTAAAAGTTATAGCCTTCATTTTTATAAGAAGGATATAGATTAATTAAAGTATTTTAAAGCAAAGAATACAACAATTGGAATAGTTATAAAGGACATAAGAGTTGAAACAACAATGGTGCTTGCAACGCTATCTACTATTTTTTTAGGTGAATACATACTGCCAACAAGATAATTCAATATTGCACTAGGCATTGCACTCTGTATAAGTAATACTCCAGCAGCTAATCCGGATAGATTGAAATTATAAATCACAGCAAAAGCAATTAAGGGCCCTATTATAACTCTACAAAAAGAAAGTATTATTGAATCTTTAAGAGAAAACTTAAATTTTGTCAAAGCGATACCTAATGACATCAATACTAAGAAAATTGTTGCGTAGGTTAAAAGAAATGTCGTGTTCTCAAGAAATAAAGGCGTCTCAAGTTTGAAAAATAAAAAAATTACAGATACAATAATTGCATACACAGGCGGACTCTTAATTAAAATATCAAAAGAGAAACTTTTTTTTGCTAAAAAAACACCTAATGTGAAATGAAATAAAATGATGACAGAAGCGATGGCAGATGCTACACCCAGTCCTTGAGTTCCATAAGCAAAAAGACAAATTGGAATTCCCATATTACCTGTATTTGGTAGTATAAGGGGTGGTAGCTCCATACTTAGATCTTTTCTAAGAAAAAAAAGAAGTAAGAGCCCTATTATTGCAAACCCGCCAATCATAATTAAGGCATAAATGAAATAATTAATAAAAATATTAAGTGTAATTCCTGTTGTTGTAACTGTATAAAAAATCATTGCTGGTGTACCAATATTTCCAGCAAAATTAGTTATAAAATTTGTATCAAATTTAGGGTTTTTTTTACCAAGATAATAACCAACACCAATTACAAAAAAAACAGGGAAAATAACTTCAAAAATTTTGATATAAATTTCCACTGTATTTAATTAAACAATTTATTAAAATTTAATGTAGTTGCACTTATTAATTCTTGTTTATCGATTTTCTTAATATTTGCTAGCTTTTCTGCTGTATATTTTATAAAGGAGGGTTCATTTTTTTTACCTCTATTTGGTTCTGGAGATAAAAATGGGCTATCTGTTTCAATAAGTAATTTTTCTAAAGGTATATAGCTAAAAGTTTCTTGTAATGAAATCGATTTCTTAAAAGTAATAATTCCGCTAGCAGAAAAAAACGCATTTAAATCTAATAATTTTTGAGCAAATTCTGTAGAACCTGTAAAACAATGCATTAATATTTTAAGATTATCATTTTTAAAACTATTTAGAATTTCAAATGTTTCTTTTTCTGCATTTCTAGAGTGTATTATTAAAGGAATATTAAGTTTTTTTGCTGCAATAATATGTTCTTCAAAACTTTTTAATTGCTGGTTTTTTTCAGAGTTATTGTAATAAAAATCTAATCCTGTCTCACCTACCCCAATAATCTTATTGTTATTATTTATTTGATTAATAATAAAATTTGATGTGACTTCATAATTTTTAGCCTCATGAGGGTGAATACCAAAAGTACCAAATATTATCTTATCTTTATATATGATTTCTTTAATCTTATCAAAACTACCTAAAGTAGTACAAATTGTTAGAATCTTAGTTATGCCAGCATCTTTTGATCTAGCAATAATAGCATCCAAATTACTTATAAGTGGTTCATGATCTAAATGACAATGTGAATCAATCATTTTTTTTTTTCTATTTTTTTAAAAAGTATCTCAATTTTATTTATATTCATATTCTTTTTAAGATAATTGTGATTCTCTAATGAGGAAAATTCTATTTGTTTCTCATCTATAGAGAATATCTTAAGAGCTTTTAAAGAAGACTCGGGAATTATTGGATAAAGCATGTAACTTATTTTTCTTACAATTTCTAATGTTGTATAAACTATTGTATTTAGTCTAATCAAATCTTTTTTTTTATTCCATGGTTCCTGATCATTAAAATATTTATTCGCATCAAATAAAGAATTAACAATAAAATCTATATAAAAATTAATATCTTGATTATCAATTTTTTTTCTTATCAAATCTAAGTTCGACTTAAAAATATCTAATATTTTTAAATCCTCTTTTTCAAATTTAATTTGATCAGGTATTTTTCCATTACAGTTTTTAATTGCGAAAGTAGTGACTCTTTGACAAAGATTTCCAAAATTATTAGCTAAATCACTATTAATGCAATCTTCTAATCTTTCTTGTGATATATTACCGTCATTACCAAAAGAAACTTCCTTAACAAGATAATACCTAAGTGGATCAATACCATACTCTTTAACTATTTCTATTGGATCTAAAATATTACCTTTTGATTTTGACATTTTTTCATCACCAGAAAGTATCCATCCATGACCATAAACTTTTTTTGGTAATGGTATATTTGCTGCTAATAAAAAAGCAGGCCAATAAATTGCGTGAAATCTTAAAATATCTTTTCCAATAAGATGTATATCTGCAGGCCAAAACTTTTTATAATTGGTATTTTCTCTATCAGGGTAATTAATTGCGCTTAAATAGTTTGTAAGTGCATCTAGCCATACGTATATAACATGATCTTTATCATCTGGAACTTTTATACCCCAAGAAAAACTCTTTCTACTTACTGATAAATCTTTTAGGCCACCTTTAACAAAGCTTATAACTTCCTTTTTTCTAGATAATGGTGATATAAAATCAGGATTATTGTCATAATAATCAAGTAGTGGTTTTTCCCACTTTGATAGTCTAAAAAAATAAGACTCTTCATCCACCCATTCCACTTTTGATTTAGAGACAATCGCTTGTTTATTACCTTCAAAATCCTCTATTTCATCATCGGAGTAAAATGCCTCATCAGAAACTGAATACCAACCTGAATATTTTGAAAGGTAAATTTCATCATTTTTTTTTAGTTCATTCCATAAATTCTGAACTGACAACTTATGTCGTTCCTCAGTAGTTCTAATAAAATCAGTATTAGTTAAATTTAAAGTTTTTGAAAGGTTTCTAAATGTTTGACTTATTTCATCACAAAATTTAAGTGGTTCTATTTTTTTCTTTTCAGCTGCTCTTTGTATTTTGAGACCGTGTTCATCTGTTCCAGTTAAAAAGTTGACATTAAAACCATCTATTCTCTTAAATCTTGCAAGAAAATCTGCAATAATACTAGAATAAGCATGACCCATATGGGGTTTTGCTGATGGATAATAAATTGGTGTTGTAATATAAAAATTTTTACTCATTTAATATTTCTTCTTCAAATTCGATAAATAAAGAATCTTCATCTAAATTAAATTTTTTTGTGTCAGATATTCTTTTCAAAAAATAGTTATATTTATCATTAATAGAAGAATAGATCGTATAATTAATTTTACTTATGTAGAGTTCGATGAAACTATAAATTAAATATCTTATAGAACTATTCTTTTTATAGAAATTTTCTTTAATAATAATCTTCAAAAAATCTTTTAAAGTTTTATTTGAGAGATCAAAATTGTTTTCTTCAGCAAATTTAGCAATTCTATAAATATCTCCTGCCGTAGTATAATAATTTAATATATCTTTATTTATTATATCGTCTATATTTCTATTTAATAATCTATTTGCAACATTAAAATTTTCTATATTCGTAAGGTAAATTTTATAATTAATACATCTTGATAATAAAGTTGACAGGATTTTTTTATTATTATGAATAAGTATAAAGTAAATGTCTAGAGATGGTTCTTCAAGAGTTTTTAATAATGCATTAATTGAATTTTTGTTTAAAAATTCAATATTATCAATTAATACAAATCTTGGTTTATTATTAAATGATGATTTATTCAACTTAGATATAAGATCTCTTATTTGATTTATATCGATAAATTTCTTTTCTGAATTTATATCTATTTGATAAAAATTTGGATTTGAACCATTTAAAATTGTTCTAAAAGATTGATTTTCCAGATTAATCTCAAAATTATCTAAATTGTATTCATATTTTTGCCCTTTAGATAATGCGTAATTTATGAAATGATAAGCTAAAGTGGATTTACCTATTCCTCTTTGACCAGATAACAATATTTTATTAGGAAATCTTTTATCTTCATATAATTTGACAAATTTTTCTAAAAATTTATTTAACTCATATAATTTAGTTTGATTTATAGGCTTAAGTTCATTCATATTAATTTATTAATTTGATTAATTATTAATCTTTTATTTTCATTTTTATCTAGGTTTGAATTAATAATAAGATATTTTCTTTTATTTTTTTTAGATAGTTTAATAAAGCCATCTTGTACTTTTTTATAAAATTGATAATTAAATTTATCATATCTATTTAAAGATTTTCTATCATTAAGTCTTTTAGCCATATTTCTCCTATTCACGATATTTAAAAAAGTGAAATCTATCCTTAAATTTTTTAAAAGATATTTGTTAATTAAATTAATTAAATCTAAATTTGCACCTAGTCCATAATGTTGATAAGCTACTGTAGAATCTACAAATCGATCAATTAATATTATTTTTTTTCTAAAGTTTTTTTTTAATATTTCGATATTCTCACTTCTCGCTGCCAGATAAAGTAATAAATCTGTATTCTGATTAAAATTCGATTTCTTATCTAAAATTAATCTTCTAATTTTTTCACCATTAATAGATCCGCCAGGTTCTCTAATTTTAACGTGTTTAATTTTTCTTTTTTTTAAATATCTAGAAATATTGTGAATATGATAGCTTTTACCGCTACCTTCAATACCTTCAAATACAATAATAGGTTTTTTAGACATCACCCCAGATTAAATAATTCAAAGATTTCATTAATCTAGAAAAGATATTTACTTTTTTTACATCATTAAATGCGAGCAATTCATATTCACCAATCTCTTCATCATCGTAAATAATTTTAAGCTTAGCTAACGATTGATCTTTTTTAATAGGAGCTTCTATAGGTCCATCATAAACAATTTTAACTTTTATCTTTTTTTTTTGTCCCTTTTTAATTGTTTTATAAATATCGTCTTTAGTGTAGACCTTAACAGTATCATTTTTTCCTAACCACACATCAACACTATTAAATGGTTCATCTTTTTTTGAAATTTGTACTAAATCAAAATTTGTAAGACCATAAATTAAAAGTTTTGAACTTTGTCGTGACCTTGACTTTTTAGTTTCAAATCCGCTCCCTACGGCAACTAATCTTCTTCCATTTCTCTCCATAGATGAAGCTAATGAATATCTTTCTACAGCTAAATAACCAGTCTTAATACCGTCCGCTCCCATATTTTTATATAAAAGAGGATTTCTGTTACCTTGAGTAATAGGATCTCCCCCAGTTCTGTCCCAAGTAAATTCTAATTCACTAAACCATTTATAATATTCTGGATGATTTTTAATTAAGTAATTAGACATTATCATTATGTCTCTAACGGTTGAATAATTATCGGGGTCGTTAATACCTGATGAATTTGCAAAATTAGTATTTTGCATACCTATTTCTTTTGCTTTGGAGGTCATCATTATAGCAAATTCTTCTTCTGTACCAGCTATACCTTCAGCTAATGCTATACAAGCATCATTACCAGAAGCGACTATTATTCCTTTAAGTAAATTTTCGACTGATACCTCATCACCTACCATTACAAACATTGATGAATATCCTGATGTAGATAATCTCCAAGCTTTTTCGGAGATAATAAATTTTTCTTCAAGTTTTAAGTCACCTGATTTAATTAAATCAAAAGCAATAATACTTGTCATAATTTTCGTCATTGATGCAGGATATATGGATCTATCTGGTTCTTTTTCATACAAAATTTCACCAGATAAAAAGTCCTGTAAAATAGCAGTTCTTGCTTTTATTTCTATGTTTGCATAAACTTTAAAAGCAAAAAAAATATTTATCAAAAATATAAGAAAAAATTTTTTAAACATTGCTAAGTATTTCTAAATTTTCAAAATTTAAATAATTCATTTTTTCAAAAGAATTTTTTAAACTTTTTATATCATTAAAAGGTCCTATTAATACCCTATATTTTGTTTTTGATAATCTATTTATTGTTAAGTTTTTAATTTGAGCTTCGTTTTCAATTTTATCAACCATTAATTTTGCCGAATCTTTGTAATAAAAATCAGCAACTTTAATTGAGTAAGAAAATGGTTTCTCAGTGACAGATATTTTTTTCTCTTTTTTAATATTTAAATCATTTATTTGAATTCCATCAACTGGTGCTTTTTCAGCTACCTCTCTTTCCTCCTCATACATCTTTGCTTTTTTTGCAACAAATGTAGAATTTTTAGTAACTGAAACTATTTCAATATAAGGTTCATCCACATCTAATTCTAATTCTTCTGCTATTCTTAAACTTAAAATACTATTATAAAAATTAGAAAATTTAATTTTATTTGATTTTACAGTCGCAATTAAATATTTGTTATTTTTTAGATTTGTTATTTTTACTGTTGATTTTCTTTTTAGAGATTTATGATAAATATTAAGAGATCTATTTTCTAACTTTTTAATTCCTTTAAGATTTTCATTATAGATTAAAGCAAATCCTGAATTGATATATTTTTTTTCAAAATTTAATTCAATTTTTTTTGATTTATAATTATACGACTTTTCACAACTAAATAATAAAAAACTTAAAATAACTAAAATAATATATTTATAATTCATTTTTAATCTTATCTTTTAATGTACATACAGCTAATGCAAATCTCAACGATCGATTCCATTTTAAAATTATTTCATAGTTATCAAAGACAATATAAGCAGGATTAAGAGTTTCGGCATCAGGTATAATATCTTTATCAGGTGTAATTATACCTACCCTAAGATTTTCATCAATAAAATCCAATTTTTCACTATTTAAAATATATCTTTTAAAATATTTTAATTTTTTTTTATTAATTATTTTTTTTGCTGAAACATTAAGGTATTTTTTTTTAATTGTTTCATTCAATTTAACCTTATAAAAACAATGAGAATTTTTTTTCCATCCCATCTTATTTAAATAATTACTAGCTGATGCATATGCATCTTGTTCGTTTTTAAGGTCTATATAATCGTCATCATTAAAATCTACAGCATGATTTTTAATAGTTGATGGCATAAATTGAAAAAAACCAAATGCTCCAGCCCATGATCCATATAATGTTTTATAATCAATTACATTTGTGTCTATTAATTTGAGTAGAATTAATAATTCTTTTGTGAAAAATTCCGATCTTCTTTTATCAAAACTTAATGTAGATAATGAAGATAATATATCCATTTTACCTACATAAGTTCCATAATTTGTCTCTATACCCATTAAAGATAATAATAGTTCTTTTTCTATTGCATATTTATTTTCTACTTTATTAATGAGGTTTGTATTTTCTTTATAAAAATTTATTCCCTTATTTACTTTATTTTTAGATGTTCTTTTTGAAATATATGTTTTTGTGTCTTCATAAAATTCAGGTTGATATCTATCGTATTCTATAACTTTAGGTAAAAACTTTACGTCTCGCATTACAATATCAAAAGTAGTTTCAGAGATTCTATTTTCTAAAGCAATTTTTTTGAAGTTTTTTTTCCAATTCAAAAATTCAGACTCATCTAAAGCTAATAAATTTGATGAGGAAATTATAAAAACAATTAGGATGTATTTAATTAATTTCATAAAGATCTTTTAAGTATATGATTACTGCAATCCAAATAATAATGAAACTTACAAATTTTATAATTGAAAAGTCTTCATTGTAATAAAAATATCCTAAAATAAACTGTAAAGTTGGTGTTATATAAAAAATCATGCCTGTTGGACCTAGTCCAATAAGCTCTACACCTCTGACATATAAAAATAAAGGAATCACTGTCATAGGTCCTGCTAATATTAAATATAGACTTAAGCCTGGACTATCAAATCTAAAATCATTTAAATCATTATTTGCAATAATATAAAATGCGATTAAAGCAAAAGGTAAAATATATAAACTTTCAATTAAAAGACCTATATCAGTATCTATTTCAATTTTTTTTCTTACTAGATTATAAAAGGCCCAGCTAAAAGCTACAATAAGACCAACCCACGGTAATGATTTAAGATTAAAAAAAATTAAAATCATTATTGATATAAAAACTAAAATTATTGAAAAAATTCTTTTTTTATTTAATTTTTCTTTGAAAAAAATATATCCTAAAAGAACACTAATAATTGGCATTATAAAATATCCAAAACTAGCATCAATAATTCTTTCAGAGGCAACAGCGTAAATCCATATAGACCAATTAACAAAAATTAAAAAACCGGATATGAATAATGCAATTAATTTTTTTTTATTTTTTATTTCATTTAAAAAAAATTTCCACTTAGAAAGAAATGTAGTTGTTAGAATTAACATTATTGCTGTCCATATACATCTATGTACAACTAATTCGGTGTGACCAATAAAAGATACTGATTCAAAATATATCACTCCAATAAATCCCCACCAAAAGGATCCTAATGAAGTTAAAACTAATCCTTTGTTAAAATCATTTTTCATACTTAGTAAAAGAACAAAATATCAAGACTAATTAGACTATTTTATAGTTGAATTAAATATTTTTAATTATAAAAGCTTTTACACGGAGAGATGGCTGAGTGGTTGAAAGCACCGGTCTTGAAAACCGGCAAAGGGGCAACTCTTTCCTGGGTTCGAATCCCAGTCTCTCCGCCATTAATATTTTAATATTTAAAGTTTTTAAATAAATTATTTATCTTATTATCAGCAAATTCTATATTAGTATTTAAACCATTATAAAAATTATAAAGATTATTATCATCAATTTCTAAAAGTTTAATTAATTCGTTTAAATCTTCATAATTTAATTGGTCTAAATATTTTTTTGTAAAAGCTCCTAAAAGTTTATCCATTTCTTTTGTACCGCGATAATTTGATCGATATATAATTTTTTTTTTTATTTGTTCTATATCAGTACTCATAATAAGAATATAATATTAGTTAATGGATATTAAAAGTAATTATAAATACTTATTGTCTGATCTTAGTTCTCTTAAAGGTGTTGGGATTAAAACTTCACAATTACTACAAAGAAAAAAAATAAATAGTATTTTCGATATTTTATGGAAATTACCAAAATCTTACACTGATAGAAGTTTATCTTCTAAAATTAAAGATTTAAAAATCGATGAAATACAAACAATAACTATAATTCCTCAAAAATATTCATTTCCCAGAGTTAGAAATTTACCTAATAGAGTTTTGTGTAAAGATGAAACCGGTGAGATAGATTGTATCTTTTTTAATAGTTATGAGGGATATATAAAAAAAATATTACCGATTGGAAAAGAAGTTACTATAAGTGGTAAAGTAAAATATTTTAGAAATAAATACCAACTTACAAATCCTAAATATATCTCTGAAAATTCCTCTATTATAAAACAAAAACATAATAACTACTCGTTAACTGAAGGTATTAGTGAAAAAGTTTATAATAAGATTATATTTCAAATAATAGAAAACTTGCCAAAAATTGACGAATGGCATTCAAAAGATATTCTAAAAAAATTTAATAATATTAGTTGGAATGAATCTATAAAAAAATTACATAAACCAGAAAATATTGGTAAATTTAAAGAAAATTTTTATCAAAGACTTGCTTTTGATGAAATTTTCTCAACTTTTTTAGTAAATTCAGAAATTAGAAAAAAAATAAAAAAAATAAAAAAAATAAAAAAAAATTTTAATACCAAAAAACAAAATGAAATAATATCTAAATTAGATTTTTCATTAACTAAAGATCAAAGTAAAACACTAAATGAAATTAATAAAGATTTATGCTCTGAAAGAAAAATGTTTAGACTACTTCAAGGTGATGTTGGAAGTGGAAAAACAATAGTATCTTTATTGTCTGCATTTAATACTATTAACTCAGGTTTTCAAGTTGCAGTGATGGCACCTACCGAAATATTAGCAAGGCAACATTTTTTATTAGCAAAAAAAATATTTCCTGAATATATAAAGATAGAAATACTTTCGGGCAAATCAACTTATAAAGATAAGAAAAACATATCAGACAAATTAATTGGAAAAAAAATTGATATAGTTTTTGGAACACATGCATTATTTCAAAAAAAAGTTGAATTTAAGAAACTAGGATTGATTATTATAGATGAACAACATAAATTTGGTGTTAGTCAAAGAAAAAAACTATCAGATAAAGCTGGAAAGGATTGTGACGTGCTTTTAATGACCGCAACACCAATACCACGTACTTTAACAATGACAATATATGGTGACATGGATCTTTCAATAATTCGAGAGAAACCTAATATTCGCAAACCTATTAAAACATATAGTAAACTTGAGAATAAGATTGATGATGTGATTAGATTTATTAAAAAAGAAATAAATCTAGGTAATCAAATATTTTGGGTATGCCCTTTAATTGAGGAATCTAAAAAAGTTGATCACTCTTCAGCAGTAAAAAAATATGAATACCTTAAAAAATTATTTCCTAATCAAGTTTCTTTACTTCATGGAAAAACTACCATTGATCAAAAAGAAATAATTTTAAACAAATTTTTAAAAAATGATTTTAAGATTTTAGTTTCAACTACAATAATTGAAGTAGGTATAGATTTCCCTAATGCTAATGTAATTGTTATTGAAAATGCTAATAAATTTGGTTTATCTCAATTACATCAATTAAGAGGTAGAGTCGGAAGAGGTAATAAAGATTCATCATGTATACTAATGTTTAAATCAAATTTAAGTGACAATGCAAAGAGAAGAATTAATATTCTAAAAAACTCAAATGATGGTTTTAAAATATCCGAAGAAGATATGAAATTAAGAGGTTTTGGAGATATTTTAGGTTTTAAACAAAGTGGTATTAAAAACTTTAAATTAGCTGACCCAATTCACAATCACAATTTATTTATTTTAGCTGAAAAAGAAATTAAAAGAATTGAAAATGAAAAAGAAAATATAAGCAAGTTTAAACCATTAATTAAATTATATGATCGAGCAGATATTATAAACGATATTGCTTAATTTTTACCTGTTGAAGTGCCTGCAGATACAATAAATTTAGATGCTTCTTCAAATGTCATATTTAAATGTATAACATCATCGATTGGGAACATTAATAAAAAACCACTTGTAGGATTAGGTGTAGTTGGAACAAACACATTTATAAGTTTTTTATTAGTTTTTTGAGCCATCTCTCCTTTATTTTCTTTAGTTGCAAATCCAACAGCCCAGACTCCTTTTCTTGGATATTCAACTAAAACAACACTTTTTTTATCGCTATCATCCTTATTCGAAAATGTTTCTGTCATTTGAACTATTGCTGAATAAATAGTTCTTAAAACTGGAATTCTTTTGAATAAATCATCAATTAATTTCAGAATGCGTTTGCCTAAAAATGATAATGATAAACCTCCAACGATAGTGATAAAAATCACAGAAATCAAAATCTCAATTCCAGGAATAGCATAAGGTAAATAACTATTAGGATTAATATTTTCTGGAATAATTGTGGATGAAATACCAATTATAAACTTAGTCAAATATAGTGTAAATCCTATTGGGATTAGTACAACTACACCTGTAATGAAATAGTTTCTTAAAATTAGTGTAAGGGATTTTTTTTTTTTAATTTTTGCCATTATATCACTTAAAACTTGAGTATATTACAAAAAAAATTGCTACTATGAAAAGGAATAATAATATTTTATTATTTAGATTCATTAATTAATATAATATCAATGTTATATGAAAATGAATAGAAGAAAATTTTTATCTTACGTTGGATGTAGTTGTTGTGGAATATTTCTTAATTCATGTTCAACTGCACCAATTACTGAGAGAAAACAGCTTAAAATAATACCTGAAGCAAAGCTTAATGCTCAAGCCGCAGCAATATATGAAAAAATTAAAGAAAAAGAGAAATTAAGCAAAGACACAAAAACTTTAGATAATATCAAAGATATCGGCAAAAGAATGGAGGCTTCTATTAGTGAATATTTCTATAAAGAAAATTTAGAAGACCCAACATTAAATTTTGATTGGGAATATATATTGATCGAAAATAAAAAAGTAAGAAATGCGTGGTGTATGCCTGGAGGTAAGATTGCAGTTTATACTGGAATTCTAGATGTTACAAAAAATACAAATGGATTAGCTGCCGTAATGGGTCATGAAATAGCTCATGCTGTCGCCAAACATTCTGTTGAACGCGCTAGTAGAGGTGCCTTAGTTAATACAGGCACTCAATTAATTGATATTCTCACTGGAGGAAAATTATCACAAGTGAATAGAGCAACCGGAATGAATACTATTGGAATGCTATCTCAATTAGGATTAATGAATCCTTTTAATCGTAAACAAGAGAGTGAAGCTGATTATTTAGGTATGATATTTTCATCACTTTCAGGATACGATATTAGAGAAACAGTTAAAATTTGGGAAAGAATGAAAAAATTTAATAAAGGAAAAACCCCGCCCGAATTTATGAGCACACACCCTTCTGCAGATAATAGAATCAAAAAAATCAACGAATGGACAAATCAAATAATTCTAGATTATCCACCAATTAACATTTCTTAAATGCAAATGGTGAGCCGTGATGGACTCGAACCATCGACCCATTCCTTAAAAGGGAATTGCTCTACCAACTGAGCTAACGGCCCATATTCATTAGATGATAAAGGTCTATATATAGATTTATTTGTATAATTCAAATGGGAATTTATGAGACAAATAGTTTCTTATTTACAACTTATCAATGTATTTATCATGAAAATTATTAAATGTGCCATTCTTAATATTTTCCCTGATGGCAGTCATCAATTCTTGATAAAAATTAATATTATGAAGAGTTAAAAGCATAGATCCTAAAATTTCATTAGTGTTAAAGAGATGATTTAGATAGTTTTTTGAATATTTATTTAAATTCAAATTTGTACAATTTATATCTAAAGGGGTGTTATCGTTTTGATATTTCTTATTTTTAATATTGATTTTTCCTTGCCAAGTAAATGCTAATCCTGTTCTACCAGACCTAGTAGGTAATACACAATCAAACATGTCAATTCCTCTTTTAACGGCTCCTAATATGTCCGATGGTGTCCCAACGCCCATTAAATAGTGAGGTTTTTTTGATGGAAGGTAATCTTTTATGCAATCTAAAACTAAGAACATTTCTTTTTGAGATTCTCCAACAGCCAAACCTCCTAAAGCATATCCATCAAAATCCATTTCCAATAATTTTTCTAATGATTTTAATCTTAAATCTTTAAATAGACCGCCCTGAATAATTCCAAATAGTGCTTTATGGGGATTTTTTCCAAAAGCTTTTTTTGATCTTTCAGCCCAATGTAATGATAAATTCATCGATTTTTCAATTAATAAATAATCGTTTGATTTCTTTGGACACTCATCCATTATCATTACAATATCAGAGTTTAATCCTAATTGAATTCTTATACTTTCTTCAGGGCTTAAATAAAATTTTTTTCCATCAATATGAGAATTAAAGATTGCACCTTTTTCACGATCAATCTTATTCAATTTCGATAAAGACATTACTTGAAATCCACCAGAGTCTGTTAAAATTGGTAGTTTACAATTCATAAAAGTATGTAAACCACCTGCTCTTTTTATTCTTTCTACACCAGGCCTTATCATTAAATGATAAGTATTTCCTAAAATTATCTCAGAGCCTGTTTTTTTTATATCATCAATTGTGCAAGCTTTTACTGTTGCTTGAGTACCAACAGGCATAAATGCGGGTGTGTTAATATTTCCTCGGTGAGTCTCAATTAAGCCACATCGAGCATAATTGTCTGTTGATAAAACTTTAAAGGCAAAATTTTTTAATGCCATTTAAAATTTATAATGATTTAAAACTAATTATTTTATCAGGATCTGAAACTGCTCCATTATTATTTTCATCACCTCTTTTAATTTTATCTACAAATTCCATTCCCTCAATAACTTTTCCAAATACTGTATACTGTCTATCTAAGAACGGTGCAGGTTTGAAGCATATGAAAAATTGACTATTGGCACTATTAGGATCAGATGATCTAGCCATTGATAAGGTTCCTCTATCATGAGGAAGGCTGCTAAATTCCTCTTTTAAATTAGGTAATTCAGAACCTCCCATACCTGCTCTATTCAAATTGAAATCATCAGAAGAGGAATTACCAAATTTAACATCACCTGTTTGAGCCATGAAACCATCAATAACTCTGTGAAAGACTACTCCATCATATTTTCCTGAGTTAGCCAATTCTTTAATCCTCTTAACATGATTTGGTGCCACATCTTCAAATAATTCAATTTTTACATCACCATCTTTTAATTTTAAAATCATAATATTCTCCTCTGACATTGATTGATTAATTATTAAAAAGAAAAAAAATAAACTAATTATTATTCTATTCATACTTTTTTTTTAATAATTTGATTGTACTTTTATTTGTAAATTTCTTTATATCACCTTTTAATTTTATGATTTCTTTAACAAGCTTTGAGGATATAATTTGATTTTCAACATCTGACATCAAAAAAATAGTTTCGATATTATTATTTAATTTTCGATTCATCCCAGCTAATTGAAACTCATACTCAAAGTCAGAAACTGCCCTTAATCCTCTTAAAATAATATTCGATTTATGTTTTTTACATAAATCAGTAGTTAATGATGTAAATGAGATTATTGAAATCTTTTTTTTATTCAATTTCAGATCAAAAAATAAAGCTTTTTTAACTATTTCTATTCTTTCATCTGAATTAAAAAGGTAGTCTTTATTATCAACATCAGAAACAGCAACAACTATCTTATCAAATAATTTTAAACCTTTCTTAATAACATCTATGTGGCCAAAGGTTATCGGGTCAAATGTACCGGGGTATATTGCTACTTTATTCATTAAACTAAATTATCATCAATTTTATCAGCTGAAACAACTTTTTCTTCACCAGATAATTTAATTATTCTTACGCCTTGTGTATTTCTACCTGCAGTTCTAATTTCTTTAACAGCTACCCTAATTACTCTTCCTCTGTTTGTTGAAATCAAGATTTCATCACCTTCAAAAACAGGAAATGATGATGAGATATTTCCGTTTCTTGGAGAATTAATTATACCTATAATTCCTTTTCCGCCACGATTAGTAACACGATAATCGGTGTGAAGGGTCTTTTTTCCATATCCATTTTCTGTAATTGATAAAATAAATTTCTCTTTTGCCTTAATTTCAGATTTTTCATCTTTAGATTTTTTCATGTTTTTTAAGTTTTTATCGTTATCAATTATAGACAAAGAGACTATTTGATCATTAGGTGCTAAAACTATTCCTTTAATCCCTTTAGAAGATCTTCCTTTAAAAACTCTTAATTTTTTTGACTCAAATCTAATACATTTACCAAGTTTGGTGCTTAAAATTATATCTTGATCATCCTTGCATATTTTAACACCTACTATTTTGTCATTAGCATCAAGTTTCATTGCTATCTTACCAGCTGAATTTATTGATGAGAAATCTTCAAGGCTATTTTTTCTAATTTTACCTTGAGCTGTGGCAAAAACGATTTGGTAACTTTTCATCTCAGACTCATCATCAGGAAAAGGCATAATTGAACTGATAGATTGATGATTTTTAAGAGGTAAGATATTAAACAAAGATTTTCCTTTAGATGCTGATGATCCTTCAGGAATTTTCCAAGCTTTTAGTCTATAAACTAATCCTTCTGTTGAAAAAAATAAAACAGATGTATGAGTATTTACTGATAAAGTCTGAACAACAGAATCCTCATTTCTTGTTGTAATACCTGTTTTACCTTTACCGCCTCTTTTTTGTATTTTAACACTATTCAATGAGCCTCTCTTTATATATCCCTGTAAAGTAACAGTAATTAAAACTGATTGTTTTTGGATTGTTTCCTCGATATCATAATTAAGGACAGCATCTATAATCTTCGTTCTTCTTGGAGTTGAGTATTTTTCTTTAATATTTTTAAGTTCATTGCTTATAACTTTTTGTAACTCCTTTTTTGATGATATTATCTTTTTATATTTTGTAATTAATTCTGCTAATTTTTTAATCTCAATTTCGATTTCATTAATTCCAAGAGCAGTTAATTTTTGTAATCTTAATTCTAAAATTGCATCAACTTGCAATTTAGAAATAGAATAAGTGCCTTTAATTTTTTTGGACTCAACAAGAGTAGCAACTTTTTGTGTTTTATTAATTTTCCATTTTGTATTCAGAATCAATTTTTTTGCCTCATCAGGTGTTTTTGATCCTCTTATGATCTTTATTATCTTGTCTAAATTTTCAATTGATACAGACAAACCAATTAAGATATGAGCTCTTTCCTCAGCTTTTTGTAAATCAAATTTTGTTTTTTTTATAACTACATCTTCTCTAAATGTTAAAAAGTTGATTAAAAAATCTTTTAAATTACATGTTTCAGGTTTTCCATCAACTATTGCTAAAGTATTAAAACCAAATGAACTTTCAATTTGAGTATTTTTATAAAGCTGTCTTTTGACTGTTTCTGGTTCAACTCCATTTCTTAAATCAATTGATACCCTAATTCCCTCTCTATTTGACTCGTCTCTTATATCTTTTATACCTTCAATTTTTTTTTCTCTCACTAATTGGGCTATTCTTTCATTTAGAACAGATTTATTTACCTGATAAGGTATTGAAGTTATCACCAGGCGCTCTCTACCGTTTTTAAGACTTTCTATAGAAATCTCACCTCTTATTTTAAATGATCCTCTACCTTTATTATATCCTTGTTTAATAATGTCTTTACCAATTATTACTCCACCAGTTGGAAAGTCAGGGCCTGGAATATGTTTCATTAAATCTTTAATTTTTATGTCCTTGTTTTCAATAAGTGCTAATGTTCCATCAATTATCTCACCTAAATTATGTGGTGGAATACTTGTTGCCATACCAACAGCAATTCCTCCAGCACCATTGACTAAAAGATTTGGAAATTGTGCTGGTAGAACTGTTGGTTCTTTTTCAGTTTCATCGTAATTGCTCTTAAAAATAATTGTATCTTTTTCAATATCATCGATTAGGAATTGTGATACTTTTGATAGTCTTGTTTCTGTATACCTCATGGCAGCTGCTGGATCTCCATCAATCGAGCCAAAATTACCTTGGCCTTCAACTAATGGTAAACTCATTGAAAAATCTTGTACCATTCTAACAAGTGCGTCATAAACAGATTGGTCTCCGTGAGGATGATATTTACCAATGACATCTCCAACAATTCTTGCTGATTTTCTAAATTGTTTTGACCAGTCGTAACCACCTTTATACATAGCATACAAAATTCTTCTATGTACTGGTTTCAATCCATCTCTGATATCTGGAAGAGCTCTACTAACAATAACACTCATTGCATAAGAAAGATAAGATGAACTCATCTCATCATGCATAGAAATTAATTTTATATTTTTTTCTTCAGGAACTTCAGTTTTTTGCATAAATATTAAAAAGGAATTTCATCATCCATATCATTTGATATTTGAGATATATCCTCATTATTATTTGAAGATTGACTACTATCATTTGCGATTCCACCACCAGAGTTTCCACCGCCAAGCATAGTTAACGATGAATTGTATCCTTGAATCACTATTTCAGTAGAGTACTTATCTTGACCAGATTGTTCGTCTTTCCATTTACGAGTTGTCAATTGACCTTCGACATATATTTGAGCACCTTTTTTCAGATATTGTTGTACAACATTAACTAAACCTTCATTAAATACAACTATACGGTGCCATTCTGTTTTTTCTTTTTTTTCACCACTATTTTTATCTTTCCATGATTGACTTGTTGCTAAGCTTAATCTAGCAACACTTTTACCATTTACCATTTGTTTGATTTCTGGATCTGCGCCCAAACGACCAATTAAAAGTACTTTATTTAAACTTCCAGCCATAATATTTTATTATTTGTTAAATTAATTAAATAGATTTATATCACACTTTACTCTGAATATTAATTTTATTAGTTCAAAGCAAGAAAAAATATGATTAAAAAGATAGTTATTAAGGGAGCTAAAGAACACAATTTAAAGAATATTTCTTTAGAAATACCAAAAGATAAATTTGTTGTCATAACAGGTCTGTCTGGATCTGGAAAATCCTCATTAGCTTTTGATACTGTCTATGCAGAAGGGCAAAGGAGATATGTAGAAAGTTTGTCTGCGTATGCGAGACAATTTTTAGACAAAATGAAAAAACCTAATGTAGATTTAATTGAGGGATTAAGTCCTGCTATATCAATTGAGCAAAAAAATACCTCAAAGAATCCAAGATCTACTGTAGCAACAGTGACTGAAATTTATGATTATATGAGAGTACTTTATGCTAGAGCAGGAATTCCATATTCGCCTTTTACAGGTAAACCGATTACTTCTCAAACTGTAACCCAAATTGTAGATAAAATAAAATCACTTCCTAAAAAATCAACCATATATATTTATGCTCCTGTAGTTAGAGGACGTAAAGGTGAATATAGAAAAGAAATTTTGAATTATAAAAAAAGAGGATTTAGAAAAATCAAAATCGACGACGTTTTATATGATATTGAAAAAATACCTGAATTAAATAAAAAAGTTAAACACGATATTTATATTCTTGTAGATAGAATAGTTTTAAATTCATCTCTTGGTAATCGACTAGCCGAAAGTATCGAGTCTTCTATAAACTTAGCCAATGGTTTAGTTTTTGTCGAATATGAGGATGAAACTTTACCAAAAAAATTTCGAAAATTAGAAAAATTGATTTTTTCTACTAAATTTGCATGTCCCGAAAGTGGTTTCACGATTGAAGAAATTGAACCAAGACTTTTTTCATTTAATAGTCCGTTTGGAGCATGTGAGGAATGTGAGGGAATAGGAATTAAATTAAATGTAGATCCAAATTTGGTCATTCCAAATGAAAAAAAAAGTATAGCAGATGGAGCTATTGAGCCCTGGGCAAAAACAACAACATTATATTACGCTCAAACACTTTCTTCCCTAGCTAAGCATTACGGATTCTCATTAGAAGATAGATGGTCAAAACTACCTAAAAAGATAAAAGATATAATCCTTTATGGTTCAGATGATGAAGAAATAAGATTTTCATACGACGATGGATATGAAAAATATTCACATAAAAAAACATTTGAAGGTGTAATAAATAATCTAGAAAGAAGATATTTAGAAACAGATAGCGATTGGAAAAGAGAAGAAATCTCACAATATCAATCTGATACAAAATGTGAAAGATGCAATGGTCATAGACTTAAAGATGAAGCTTTATGTGTAAAGATTGATGGTCTTCATATAAGCGAGGTAACCGAAAAATCCATTTCTGATGCTGCTAGTTGGTTTGAAAATTTAAAAAACACTCTTGATAAAAGGCAGGTAAAAATTGCTGAACATATTTTAAAAGAAATCAATGAAAGATTGAATTTTTTATTAAACGTTGGTCTAGATTACCTTACATTATCAAGAGAATCTGGAACTTTGTCAGGTGGAGAAGCACAAAGAATACGTTTAGCTTCACAGATAGGTTCTGGACTGACTGGAGTTTTGTATGTGTTAGATGAACCATCCATTGGTCTTCATCAGAAAGATAATGTAAAATTAATTAATGCACTTAAACGATTAAGAGATTTAGGTAATACAGTTATTGTAGTAGAGCATGATACGGAGACAATGGAAAATGCAGATCATATAGTGGATCTTGGTCCTGAGGCTGGCAACAATGGAGGTCAGATAGTTGCTCAGGGTTCATTTAAAGAAATAAGTCAAAATAAAAATAGTATAACTGGTAAATATCTTTCAAATAAATTAAAGATCCATGTTCCTCAAAAAAGAAGACTGGCAAAAAACGGAAGATTTTTAGAAATTACTGGAGCAACAGGTAATAACTTAGATAATGTAAATTTAAAGATACCACTTGGTAGTTTGACTTGTGTAACAGGTGTTTCTGGTAGTGGTAAATCAACTTTAGTTTTACAGACTTTGTATAATGCACTGAATTTAACTTTAAATAATAATAAATCTAGAAAAATTCCAAAACCTTTTAAAGGATTTAAAGGAACAGAATTAATAGATAAAATTATTGATATTGATCAGTCACCTATTGGTCGAACGCCTAGATCTAATCCTGCAACTTATACAGGTGCGTTTGGTCCAATTAGAGATTGGTTTACGGGATTACCAGAGTCTAAGACCAGAGGCTATAAACCTGGTAGATTTTCTTTTAATGTAAAAGGAGGTAGATGTGAAGCTTGTGAAGGAGATGGAGTAATTACTTATGAGATGCATTTTTTACCTGATGTTTATATACAATGTGATGAATGTAAAGGTACAAGATATAATAGAGAAACCTTAGAGATAAAATTCAAAGATAAAAGTATTGCTGATGTTTTAAATATGACTGTAGATGAAGGTTGTGAATATTTTGAAAATATATCTAATATAAAAACTAAGTTACTTACATTGAAAAAAGTTGGTCTGGGATACATAAAAATTGGACAACAGGCTACAACCTTATCAGGGGGTGAAGCCCAAAGAATAAAACTTGCAAAAGAATTGTCTAAACGATCAACAGGTAAAACAATGTATATTTTGGACGAACCAACTACTGGATTACATCAGCACGATATTAAAAAATTATTGGAAATTCTGCATACTTTTGTCTCACTTGGTAATACTGTGGTAGTCATAGAACATAATTTAGATGTTATAAAAACTGCTGATTATATAGTTGATATGGGACCTGAGGGGGGCGTTAAAGGTGGAAAAATTATCGCAGAGGGTAAACCTGAGGAAATTTGTAAGATCAATAATAGTTATACGGGAAAGTTTTTAAAACCACTTTTAAATTGAATAATAATCATTGTTAAAATTAGATGAAATTAGTATATTAATATTTTATGGGTAATTTACTTTCATCTCTACCAAGGACAATACATGCATCGTTAGCATTAGCGGTAATTGTTTTTGTTGTGTTATTCTTTCAAAATGATGGATTTAGTTTTGATAGACTTTTTTGGTCTTGGTTGACAAGATTTTTTCATGTTGTAGTGGCTATAATGTGGATAGGATTATTGTGGTATTTTAATTTTGTTCAAATACCTAATATGGGAAAAATACCTGACGAACAAAAACCAGCTATAGGAAAAGTTATAGCTCCTGCTGCTTTATTTTATTTTAGGTGGGCTGCAGCTCTAACAATTCTTTCAGGATTCATACTAGCGTGGTTAAATGGATATCTTCACGATGCTATGACTTTAAGTTTAGGATCAGGGGTACCAAAACATACTGCGATTGGAATTGGAATGTGGTTAGGTGTTATAATGGCGTATAATGTATGGTTTGTAATTTGGCCTAATCAAAAAAGAGCATTAGGTATTGTTGAATGCGAACCAGAGCTTAAAGCTAAATCAGCGAGAACCGCAATGTTATTTTCTAGAACAAATACTTTGTTATCTTTACCAATGCTACTTTCAATGGTTGCAGCTCAAAATTTATATTAACTTTTTTCGTCTTCTTTCAAAATAGTTTTTTGTGATACCCTAAGACTTACTAAAACTGTATTTGCAATGTAAATTGATGAATAAGTTCCAAAAATTACACCAAATATCATAGCAAGAGAAAAGCCTCTTAAAATTTCACCGCCAAAAAAGAAAATAGATAATAAAGCTAATAAAGTTGTTATCGAAGTAATTAAAGTTCTTGATAAAGTTTCATTAATTGAAATATTTGTTAAATCAAAAATCTTTATATCAGAATATTTTCTTAAATTTTCTCTTACTCTATCAAAAATGACTACTGTATCATTCATAGAATAACCAACAATTGTTAAGACAGCAGCAATTATTGATAAATTAATTTCTAATCCAAAAAGTGAGAACAAACCTAAAGTCACAATTACATCGTGAAATAAAGCCAATATAGCTCCAAGACTAAATTGCCATTCAAATCTTATCCAAATATAAATAAGCATTAAAACTAAGGCGACTGATATTGCTATAATTCCAGATCTTAGTAACTCTGCACTTACTTTTGGTCCTACATTTTCTACTCTTCTAAAATTGAAATTATTTCCAAATGATTTATCAATATTTAATTTAATTTCTTCAATAATATTTTTATTTTCATTATTTTCAAATTTAATTAAAAAATCAGTTTCATTACCAAACTTTTTGACTGAAACATCACCTAGGTTCATTTGACTAAGATTATCTCTTAATGATGATACATTAATTTTTGAGTCAGTCGACCTTAGTTCAATCAATGTTCCTCCTTTAAAGTCTATACCAAAATTTAAACCTTTAAAAATTAATAATAAAAGTGATATTACGACAAGTGAAACTGAAAGTATTTTAAATTTATTATAATGATTATTAAAAGCTATCATCTAAATTAATCCTTCTTTCTCTTTTTTCTTAAATACGTACATTACAGTCATTAATCTAGCTATAAAATAAACTGAAAAAAGTGTTGTAAAAATTCCAATTCCTAATGTTAAAGAAAAACCTTTGATCGGACCAGATCCCATAAAAAATAAGATGATTGCAGCGATTAAAGTTGTTATGTTTGCATCAAGGATAGCTGTTCTAGATTTAGTATATCCACTATCGAAAGCGATTAGATTATTTTTTTCATCTTTTAGCTCCTCTTTAATCCTCTCAAATATTAAAACATTAGCATCAACTGCCATACCTACAGTTAAAATAATACCTGCAATACCAGGTAAAGTTAAAGTTGCTTCAAATATTGTTAAAATTCCAACTAAAAGAAATAAATTAATAATTAATGCTATATTCGTAATAAGTCCGAATACTCTGTACTTGAAAAAAATAAATAAAATAACAAGAAGAAAACCTATTGCGAGTGCAATCATTCCGGCATTAATAGAATCTTGACCTAGATCTGGACCTACTGTTCTCTCCTCGATAATATTCAATGGAGCAGGTAAAGCTCCTGATCTTAGTAGCAATGCAAGATCAGTAGCTGATTGAAATGTAAAACCTCCACTAATTTGTCCTGACCCACTTGCGATAGTATCTCTTATGACTGGTGCACTTATAATCTTGCCATCAAGAACTATTGCTAATTGTTTTCCTATTCCTGTTGATGTAGCTTTACCAAATCTTTTAGCCCCTACTCTGTCTAAAGTAAATGAAACAACAGTTTCATTAGTTTCACTATTCATTCTAGGCTGAGCATCTAAAAGATTATCTCCGCTTAAGATAATTCTTTTACTTACAATTGCTTCTTCAGAACCATCTTCATATTTTAACTTTTCAGAACCAAAAGAATCTTCAGTATTTGTAGTTACAAATCTAAAAGTTAAATTTGCTGTTTTTCCAAGTAATGATTTAATCCTCATTGGGTCATCTAATCCTGGGAGTTCAACTAAAATTCTATCATTTCCTCTTTTTAAAATATTAGGCTCATTAGTACCAATTTCATCTATTCTTCTTCTTACAATTTCTAAAGCTTGATCCTGAGATGAAGTTTTTAGTTCAACTAATCCCTGTTTTGAATATTCTATATTAAAAATGTCATTTTCTTCTCTAATTTCTAATTGATGAGATTTAAACCTTGGATAATAAGGATTAAGATCACTTTCTTCATCAGTAAATACATCTATTACTACTTGTTTAAATTGATCTTCAACATCAAATGAAAGTTTTTGATCTAAGAGTTTAATATTATTAATTCTTATATTTTTTTCTTTAAAATAATTTTTGATAGTAATTGTTAAATTTTGAAGTTTTTGCTCAATTACAGGATTATTATCAATTTCTAACAAAAGATAAGAACCACCTTGTAAATCTAATCCAAGATTTATCTTTTTATTAAATAACTCATTACTAAATTTAAAAAAATTTGATGAAGATATTAATATAAATAATAAAGAAATAAGTGTAACAAAAAATATTCTTAATTTTGAAAAGTGTAACACTTTATTTAATAAAAATTATTTTTTTACTTCTTGAGAATTCATTAAACTTTGAACGCCTGTGCCTCTAATTACTTCAACTGTAACGTTCTCAGCAATTTCAACTTCAATTTTATCATTGTCTATAACTCTAGAAATTGTGCCAGTGATACCACCAGAAGTAACTATCTTATCTCCTTTTTTTAAACCCTCGACCATCGCTTTATGTTCTTTAACTTTTTTTTGTTGAGGTCGAATTAAGAAAAAGTAAAAAATAACAAAAATTAGTATTAATGGTATAAATTGTCCTATTCCTTCCATAAAACTCCTTAAATAAAAATGAATTTTTATACTATCTGGGCAATTAACACAACTTTAATTGAGTGATATTTTTTCTAAATTGTTCATATAAGGTCTTAGAATTTTTGGCACTATTATAGATCCGTCTTTTTGTTGATAATTTTCTAGAATTGCAATTAAAGTTCTTCCAACTGCTAATCCACTTCCATTCAGGGTTCCTGCATAAAGAGTTTCTTTAGCCTGATTTTTATACCTAGTTTTCATCCTATTTGCTTGGAAAGTTGAACACGATGAGCATGATGATATTTCTCTATATCTATTTTCAGAAGGAAGCCAAACTTCGATATCATAAGTTTTTTCAGCACTAAAACCCATATCACCAGTGCATAAAATCATTTTTCTATAAGGTAATTCCAACAAATCTAAAATATTTGTTGCACAATTAGTCATCCTCTCTAATTCCTCTAAACATTTATTCTGTTCAACGATACTAACTAATTCAACTTTATAAAATTGATGTTGTCTAATCATGCCTTTCGTATCTTTACCATAACTTCCGGCTTCCTTTCTAAAACAAGGTGTAGAGGCCACAAATCTTAAAGGTAGTGACTTCAAATCGATTATTGTATCTTTAACGATATTAGTAAGTATTACCTCTGCAGTAGGTATCAAAAATTTTCTATCATTCTCTTTATCAAGCTTTACCTCAAATTGATCATTTTCAAATTTAGGGAGTTGACCGGTACCAAACATTGTATTTTCTGAAGCCAATAAAGGTGGTGAAATTTCCTCGTAACCATTTTTATTAATATGCGTGTCTAACATAAAATTTGAAATAGCTCTTTCCAATAATGCCAATTTATTTTTAACAAAAACAAATCTTGAACCAGTTGTTTTTGATGCAAGATCAAAATCTAACATATTTAGTTTTTCTCCAAGTTCATAGTGTGACTTAGGTTTAAAATCAAATTTAGGAATTTTTCCATTTTTTTTTAATTCAATATTGTCGTTTTCATCTTTCCCTATTGGGGCATCATCATGAGGAATATTTGGTATGTTTGATAAAATCTTATCTAAATCATCTTTCACTAACTTTTGTTGCGAATCAATCTTTTCAATTGATAAAGAAATTTCTTTTGATTTGGCAAATAAAGACTTGTCTTTAGATTTAGAAATTTCTTTTTTCTCTTTCTCTAAAAGCTCTTTTTTTTGAATAAATTCTCTATTTTTTAAATCTAGGTTTTTTAATTTATCAATATCAATATCAATAGTTCTTTTTTCTAAAGCTTTTTTAAATGAGTCAAAATCTTTTCTAATTTCTTTTAAATTATGCATCGTTATCTTTTAATTTTTTGTTTTCAATAAACTTTACAGAAAATATAGATAATTCATATAAAATTAGCAAAGGTATAGCTAAACCAATTTGCGTTATTGGGTCAGGTGGAGTAAGTAAGGCTGCTGCCGCAAATATTATAACGACAACATATTTTCTTCTTTTTTTTAAAAATTCAGAATCAACAACACCTATTCTTGCTAACAAGCTTAAAACCACAGGTAATTGAAAGCTAATTCCAAAAGCAAAAATTAGTTTCATTACTAGAGATAAATATTCATTTACCTTTGCTTCTAATTGAATTGGTAAATTTGTCGTTAATCCACTACTCTCAAAAGATAAAAAAAACTTTATAGCTAATGGCATAATAAGATAATAAACCAATATACCCCCCAAAAAGAATAGAATTGGTGTCAAAATCAAATAAGGTAAAATTGCAATTTTTTCGTGTTTGTAAAGTCCTGGCGCAATAAATTTCCATATTTGAATTAATATAAAAGGACAAGTGACAAAAAAAGCAGTAAAAAAAGATATTTTTAAATATGTTAAAAATGTTTCTTGTAGAGCTGTAAAAATCAATCTTCTATTCTGTTCGTCATCTTTTACTGCTAAGGCATATGGCTCAACTAAAAAACCATACAGATATTCGGCAAAAAAATAACAACCAATGAAAAAAATTATTAGAAATATGAAACTATTAATTAATCTTTTTCTAAGTTCAGCTAGATGACTTGTAAAGCCTCCATCATTTGAATCATGACTCATCTTTTTTTTCTTCTTTTTTTTCTAAATGATTTTCTTCAGTATCAATATTTGAAACTTCATTTTGAATATTATTTATGTACTTTTTTGCAGTACCAATCCATGAACCTACTTTTTTTAACATAATAGGAAAGTCTTTAGGTCCAAGGACCACAATCGCAATTGCTACAATTATTAAAATCTCAAACCAACCAATAGTAGGCATGTGATTTACTCTTTATTGTTTGGATCTTGATTGTTTGAATCTTTATTTTCGTCAGAAATATTTTTAGGTTCAGTATCTTCAGTAACATCCGAGGCCATCCCCTTTTTAAAACTTTTAATTCCTTTAGCAACATCACCCATTAAACTTGATATTTTGCCTCTACCGAATAGTAAGACTACTAATATTACAACGATTGCTATTTGCCAGATACCTATACTCATACGAACTTATATCCTTTTTATTTAGAATTTAAAAGTGCAATTTTTATAAACTAATTTTTGTCTTTTGTATCTAAAGTACTGTTCAGCATCTCATCAATATTGGAATAAATGTCCTCTTTTTTGAAATCCTGTTTTTCTTTATAAAATTTTCCAGTTCCAAAAATTGCATTATCTATGTTTGAACTGTCAATTAAACCTGCCGCACCTAATTCATCTACTGTTGGTAAATCAGATAATTTCTGAAGATTAAAATGACTTAAAAAAGAATCTGTTGTTATGTATTGGATAGGTTTGCCTGGAAGATCTTTTCTACCTCCTGGTTTAACCCAATCTAGTTCCATCAATATTTCAATAGTGTTTGTTCCAAAAGCAACACCTCTAATTTCTTCAATTTCAGCTCTCGTAACCGGTTGGTGATATACTATAATTGCCAATGTCTCTATTGCAGCTCTTGATAATTTTTTTTCAACTGTCTTTTCTTGTTTCATCAAATTAGATAAATTCGGTGAAGTTCTAAAAGACCATTTTTTTGATATACAAACTAAGTTTATACCACGATTAGCATATTCTGATTGTAGCTTTTGTAATATCTTTTCAACATCGGCCTTTTTTGATATTTTTCCTTCAATAGTCTCCACATCTAAAGGCTCTGCTGCAGCAAAAACTATCGCTTCAATTTCTTTTTCGAGAAAAGATAATTTAGGAGGAAATTTTATTATATTATCTTTTTTATTTGATTTTTTTTTAATCATTATTTTTCTTTAATATATATATCTTTAAAGAGAGACTCCTGTTTTATTTTTAAATTACCTTCCTTAACTAATTCTAACGAACCAGCAAAAATACCAGCTTTACCAGTACTTTTATATTTTAAATTTTTTTTAAAATTTATGGGAATCAAATCATCCAATTTTTTCCATTCTACAAGTTTACCAAATAAATTTTTGATTGTTTTTATTCCTTCTTCAGTTGTAAATACAGGCAGTTTAGGGATATTTATTTTTTGAAAATCTTTTGTCATTATTATTGATGAATATGTTTTAATTAATTCAAAAAGATTTATTTTATATTCGCTATTATATATTGGTCTTAAACCTGATCTCATTCCCCTAGTTCTTATCTCTCTACCTAATCTTTTTCTTTTTAACATTTGATCAGATAATAAACGTATTAATTCTAATTTCTTTAATTGAAGTTTTAATTGATCAGCAACTTCCTGGACCTTAAATTCTTCCTCTGGAGTTCCTGGTAGTAATAACTTAGATTTCAAATATGCTAACCAGGTAGCCATCAGTAAATACTCTGACGCTATTTCTAAATTCAAATTTTCTTTTTTTGTAATAAAATCATGAAATTGATCTGCTAATTTAGTAATCGAAATGTCTTCTAAATTAACTTTTTGTGCTTTAGCTAGGTCAAGTAAAGTATTTAAGGGGCCGTTATAATTGTCAATATCTACTTTAAATAATTCAGAATCATTTTCTTTCATCATTAAATATTATCTTAAAATTTTATAAAATTGTGATGTTTTTTTAATAATAAATTTGTCTATTAAAGGAGAATTTTCACCTACAATTTTCATTTCTTTAAAATTTCCATTACAATGTAATGCTAGATTACAACCTGCTTTAAACGTTTTAATTGTATTTTTCTTAAGTGTTCCTTTTAAACTTTTCATAGATAAATCATCAGAAATTAATAAATCTTTAAACTTAATCTTATTTCTAATTAGTTTTATAAGTTTTTTTGAGTGAGTTACTGTATTCTTACTATCAATTTTATTTAAAATAATATGAGCTGTCATAGCAAAAAAAGTTTTTTTATTCTTAAATGGAATAAAATCTTTTTTAATTAAATAATTTATTTTCTTATTAATAATAGGTGTAAAATTATGACTATCAACTTTTGCTAAACCATGGCCTGGGATATGTTTAATTACTGTTCCAATACCGTTTTCGTGGTAATATTTAATACAATAGTCGCCTATTCTTGATACTATTTTTGGGTCAGCAGAAAAAGATCTATCTCCAATGACATTTGATGCACCCTTAATTCTTAAATCCAAAACAGGGACGGTATTTATATTAGCCCCTATAGATCTTAAAAGATAAGAAGTTTTATCTATAAATAATTTATAATAAATCTTAAATTCTTTTAAATCATTAATATATTTATTTCCAAAAAATTCAGATGTTAAATTATCAAAAGATATTAAATTTTTTAATCTATTTACACGACCTCCTTCTTGATCAATCAAAATAGGATATTTTCTATCATTAAAAATTTTTCTTATAGAAGATGTAAGATTAGATGCTTGTTTAATATTTTTAATGTTTCTCGCAAAAAGGATGACACCCCAGGGCTTAAATTCTTTAAGAAATATTCTTTCTTTTGCGGAAAGTTTTAATGATTTTAAACCGATAATGAATGATCGACGATTATTCATTAGATTCTAATAATTTCCAGAAATTAAATTTTTTCTTTTTTTTTTTATTTGATTTTTCAACATACTCTATAATATTTTTTGTATCATTTTCTAGAACAGGTAATTTATCTGCATAAATATTTATTTTTTCTTCAATCGAGTTCATGGATCTAAAAGATCTTTTTTTATGTGTGTCTGAAAAATAATATTTTATGGTAATAAATAAAAAGATTCCAATAATTAATAAAAACAATAAATATTTTATCTCTTTAAGCATTACATTTTTTCAGGAACTGAAACACCTACAATATTCATGCCAGATTTAATTACGTTAGAAATAACTTTTAAAAAAACTAATTTGTCATCTGAAATTTTTTTTTGATCATTAATAAATCTCTTTTCAGGATTATCTTTACCTAAATTCCAGTAAGAATGAAATAAAGATGCAAGCTCATATAAATATGTTGGTATTCTGTGTGGTTCAAGTTTATTACTTGCCGTATCTATACATTTAGGCCACTCAGAAATTTTCTTCAAAATATTTATCTCATCATTTGAATACTTAAAATCATATTTGTTAATTTTAAGATCAGATTTTAAATCTTTATTCAAATGTCTAAAAACAGAAGCTATTCTGGCATAACTATATTGTACATAATACAGAGGATTGTCTTTAGATTTTTCAATAACATTATCAAAATCGAAATCAAGTTCAGCATCACTGCTTCTATTTAACATTATAAATCTTGTTGCATCTTTTCCTACTTCTTTGATTAAATCATCTACGGTTATGTAGTCTCCTTTTCTTTTTGACATTTTAAAAGGTTTATTATCTTTGATAAGTTTAACAAGTTGGCTTACCTTGCAAATCAATTTACCTTTAGAATTAGATAAGGCTTCTACCGATGATGAAATTCTTTTAATATATCCAGCATGATCTGCGCCTAAAATATTTATTAAATAATCAAATTTTCTATCCAATTTATTTTTGTGATAGGCAACATCGCTAGCAAAGTAAGTCCAAGCTCCGTCAGATTTTTGTAAAGCACGATCTTTATCATCACCAAAATTTGTGGACTTAAAAAGTAACTGCTCTCTTTCAACCCACTTTTCATTATCTTCTCCAGCAGGTGCTTTTATTTTACCTTTATAAACGAATTTATTTTTTTGAAGAAAATCAACTACTTTTTCAACTTCTTGATTAATAACTAATTTTTTCTCACTCATGAAATTATCATGAGTAATGCCAAGACTTTTAAGATTTTGTTTAATTAATTTTAATGCCTCATCAATAGATAGAGCTGTTAACAATTCGGATATTTTGTCAAAGTTTTTTAAATCAATATTTTTATTAGATTTTAAAATATTTTTTGCAAAATCAATTATATATTCACCTGGATATAAATCTTCATTGTTTTGTGGAAAAGGTTCATCAAATAAAATTTCTCTAATTCTAAAATAAACTGATTTCGTAAAGTTTATAATTTGATTACCATAATCATTCACATAATATTCTTTTGTAACTTTATGTTGGTTGAATACTAAAACATTTGCAATAACATCTCCTAAAATTGCTCCTCGACAATGACCAACATGTAAAGGACCAGTAGGATTAGCAGAGACAAATTCAATTAAATATTTGTTTTTTTTTTCTTTGGTGTTTATTCCATAAGATTTAGAATTTATTATTATTTCTTTAATAAAGTTCGTCCAAAAAATTGGCTTAAATTTAATATTAATAAATCCTGGCTTAACTATTGATATATCTTCTATAAGTTTATCACTTTTTTTTAAAGCATCAGATAAGATATTAGCAAGGTCAGTTGGAGATTTATTATTTAATTTAGATAGAACCATTGCAACATTTGTAGAGATATCGCAGTTAAACTTTGCGGGTGGGATTTCGGCAGTAATACCATCAAGTTTATCAGGCAAAATTAAATTACCATTTTTTGATAGATCAGACAAAATTTCTTTGATTTTTTCTAAGTATTCATCAAAAATATTCATTTTAAATTTTCATATAAGTTAATTGCATACCGATCTGTCATTCCTGATATAAAATCTGAAATTGATCTATATTCATTTTTATAAAATTGATTTTTAGAAATAAATTTTTTAGGATTTAACTTAATTTTATTAAATAATTTTTTCACAATTAATTTACCTTTATTATTTTTAATTAAAACTTCTTTATTATTATACATTTTTGTTCTTAAAAAATATTTTATTTCATTTTCAGAATTTTTGATTTTATCAGAAAAATCTACGATAAAAAAACTTGTTTTATCTATATCTTTAAGTTTTTTGATTTTATTTTTTCTAATATTATTTTTAGTATTATTTATTAAATCTTTAATCATAAAATCGATTGAATCTCGAACTATTTGATATGTGATAATCTTATAATTTTGTTTATTAATTCTTTTTTTATATTTTTTGTAAATATCTCCAAAAAAATCAATTTCAACCAACTCTTCTAATCTAAATAAATTAGCATTTATCCCATCTTGAATATCATGATTATTATAAGCTATATCATCAGAAATGGATGAAATTTGAGCTTCTATCGATGGGTATGTATTAAAATCAATCATGTTTTTAAATCTTTTAATACCAATTAAGTTATCAACTAAATCTAAATTCTCTAATGGACCATTATGTTTTAATAAACCCTCTAATGTTTCAATTGAGAGATTAAGTCCAACAAATTTTAAATATTTATTCTCTAAAAACATTACAACTCGTAAAGTTTGTAAATTATGATCAAAGCCACCATGATCTAGCATACATTCATTTAAAGCATCTTCGCCAGCGTGACCAAAAGGTGTAT
>CVSM01000044.1 GCA_001180065.1 Candidatus Pelagibacter communis | reverse complement strand
CACCTCCGAGAATTAAAACATTTGCGGGTTCTCCACCTGGCGCACCTCCTAATAAAATTCCTCTGCCTTTTTGATTTTTTTCTAAACAGTGGGCTCCAGCTTGAACTGACATACGACCAGCAACTGCACTCATAGGTGCTAATAAAGGAAGTCGTCCATTATCATCTGTAACTGTCTCGTAAGCAATATTTATACTTTTCGACTTTAACAAACCCTCTGTAAGTTCCTTTGCAGCAGCCAAATGTAAATAAGTATAAACTATTTGATTTTCTCTAATCATTTCAACCTCCGTTTTTTGAGGTTCTTTTACTTTCACAATAATATCTGAGTCATTAAAGATATCTGAAACATTATTCGCTATTTTTGCACCAGCTTTTATATATTGATCATTTTCAAAGCCTGCCTCATAGCCTCCGTTATTTTCTACTAAAACTGTGTGACCTTCTGATACTAAAATTTTTACGCTATCTGGTGTTAAACCAATTCTGGTTTCTTGAGGTTTAATTTCCTTGGGGACGCCAATCTTCATTAATGAAATTTAATTTTTTTTACTTTTTGCGTAATTTGTAATCCCTGTTCGAAGTTTTTCAATAATTTCGTCTATATGTTTTTTTTCACAAATAAACATTGGTGCAATAATTAAGCAATCACCTGTAGCTTTAAAATTCACACCTGCATCATAACAATGTTTAAAAGTAGCTAAGCCTGCTTTACCTGGTCTTCCATCAGTTTTAATATCTATGCCCCCCATCATTCCATAACCTCTTATATTATCAACCACATCAATATCTTTTAGAGAAAATAAACCCTCTTGAAAATAAGGACCAAGTTCTTTTGCTCTGTTAAAAATATCTTCTTTTTCAAAAATATCTTGTACAGCTAGTGCTGCTGCTACTGATATTGGAATTCCAGAATATGTATAACCATGAAATAATTCTATTGCACCTTTTGGAGTATTGTCCATAACAGCATCATAAATTTCTTCTTTACAAGCAACCACTCCAAATGGGACTATACCGTTAGTTGTTGCTTTTGCCATTGTCATTATATCAGGTGTTACTCCATCGTCTTGAGCAC
>CVSM01000043.1 GCA_001180065.1 Candidatus Pelagibacter communis | reverse complement strand
TATTAGATAACTCTCATAAAGATCCAAGAAGAGCAAGATCTGCAAGTCAATCAATTGTTCCTACATCTACTGGCGCTTCAAAGTCTATAGGAGACATAATACCCTCATTAAAAGGTAAATTAGAGGGAATAGCAATGAGAGTTCCCACCCCCAATGTATCTTTAATTGAATTTGTTTTTTGTACCAAAAATAAATTATCAATTAAAAAAATAAATGAAGCTTTTGAAAACGCCTCAAAAAAGAAACTTAAAAACATACTTGAAATAACTAAAGAAAAGCTTGTTTCAATTGATTTTAATCATAATCCTGCTTCATCAATAATTGACTCATCTTTAACAACAGTCGTAGGTGATAATATGGGTAAAGTTTCTGCATGGTATGACAATGAATGGGGATTTTCTAATAGGATGTGCGATCTTGCAACGTATCTTCAAAAAAATTTTCCATAAGATTTTAAAAATGAAAAAAATTGAAGATGAAAAAAATTTAGATAAAAAAAAAATTCTTTTAAGACTTGATTTAAATATTCCGATACAAAATGGAATTATTACTGATAGTACTAGAATTGACAAAATTCTACCCACGTTGAAATATTTACTAAAATATGATTGTAAAATAATCATAATATCTCATATTGGAAGACCAAAAGGTAAGGTTGATTTAAAACTTTCTATGAAGCCTGTATGTGATTATATGACAAACAAATTAAATGAAAAAATAAAATTTAATTCAGAAAAAATTTTTAATATTAATTTAAATTCACTTTTTTCAGATTTAAATGAAAAAATCTTATTTTTAGAAAATATCAGGTTTTACAAGGAAGAAGAAAAAAATGATAAAGATTTTGCAAAAATATTATCAAAATTTGGTGACATTTATGTAAATGATGCATTTTCGTGTTCTCATAGAGCTCACGCATCTATAACTAAAATAACCAATTATTTGCCGTCCTTTTGTGGATTGCAAATGGACCAAGAAATTAAAGCTCTAAAAAAAATTACTACTGAAATAAAACAACCAATGACTTGTATTATAGGTGGTTCAAAAATATCTACAAAAATTAATATAATTAAAAATCTTATTCCAAAATTTAAGAATATAATATTTGTAGGTGGAATGGCTAACAATATTCTAGAATATAAAGGATATGGAATTGGAAAATCAATTAAAGAAAAAAACTGTAAAGATATTATTGAGAGCATTTTTTCATTAGCAAAAAAATATGGTTGTGAAATCGTTTTTCCAATAGATGTATCAGTTGGAAAAAATATTCATGATCAAGCTTTAAATAAAAAATTGATGGAAATTAATGAAGATGATTTAATTTTAGATATTGGAAAAGAGTCAATAAAAAATATAAAATCAATTATCGATAAGAGCAAAACAATTTTTTGGAATGGTCCAGCGGGATACTTTGAAAACCAAAATTTTGCAGAGGGTAGCATGGCGATAGCAAAAAAAATTGCTTCACAAAAAAAAAATATTTATTCTGTTGCAGGTGGC
>CVSM01000042.1 GCA_001180065.1 Candidatus Pelagibacter communis | reverse complement strand
TGATGATTACAGAAACAGATCCTATCTGTGCATTGCAAGCCGCTATGGAGGGTTACGAGGTGGTAACGATGGATGACATGATAAGTGAAGCAGACATTGTCGTTACTGCAACAGGAAATAAAGATATTGTCACAGCAGACCATATGAGAGAAATGAAAGACAGAGCAATTTTGTGTAACATTGGTCATTTTGATAATGAGATTCAAGTAGATGCATTAAAGAATTATAAATGGGATGAAATAAAACCTCAAGTTCATGAAATTACCTTACCTAGTAAAAAAAGAATAATATTGCTGGCTGAGGGAAGGTTAGTAAATTTAGGTTGTGCTACAGGTCACCCAAGTTTTGTAATGAGCGCTTCGTTCACTAATCAGGTCATTGCACAAATAGAACTTTGGAATCATTCAAAAAACTATGAAAATAAAGTTTATGTTTTACCAAAACATTTGGATGAGAAAGTAGCAACATTACATCTTAAAAAAGTAGGAGCAAAATTAACTAAGTTGTCAAAAGATCAGGCAGACTATATTAGTGTAAAAGTAGAAGGTCCTTTCAAACCTGATGCCTACCGCTATTAGCAAAGAAAAGATAGATTTATCTTCTGAAAATAATACTAAAGATCTAGCAAATCAAATTATCAATAAAATAAAAGTTGGAGACATAGTTTTTTTTTATGGTGAAATGGGAGTTGGAAAAACTACTTTTATCAAATACCTGATTAATGCATTTCAAAAAAAAAATAATTTAAAGCTAAGTGAAGTAACCAGCCCCACATTCAATCTCTTAAATGAGTATGAAATTAATCAAGTCAAAATACATCATTACGATTTATTTAGATTAAAATCTGCAGAAGATGTAAAAAATTTGAATTTATTTGAATCATATTCAAAAGCGATTACTTTAATAGAATGGCCACAAATTATAAAAGAAAAACCAAAAAATTTGATAGAATTTAAATTTAATTATGAAGATGATCATAAAAAAAGATCGGTACAGATAAAAGGTTTAAATTTGAGTTAAAATAAATGAATTATTTTAAAGATTTAAAAGAAATTAAAGGCGATGCGTCTTTTCGTAAATTTTATAGAAAAAGAAGTAAAAATCTAACCTCAATAATTGTTTATGCGAGTAAAGAAAAATTTAAGAACCTGCTAATTTATGATGCTATAAATAAAATTTTAATCACAAATAAAATTTTAGCTCCAATAACGTATCATGAAAATTATAATAAGAATTTTATTGAAATTGAGGATTTTGGAGATATTTCGATTTATAAAATCTTAAAAAAAAAAAAAATTAAAAAATTCGTTTACTTTAAAAAAGCAATAGAATTGTTAAACAAAATTCAAGTTATTAAAAATAGAAAAATAAAAAATTTTAAAAAAAAAAACTATATCATCCCAATATATAATAAAGAAATTATTGTTAAAGAGGCTAATTTGTTTTGTAATTGGTATTTAAATAAAAAATTATTAAAAAATGAAAAGGTTAATTTTACTAAAGATTTTAAAAAAATAATTAAAGATTTAACCAGTAAATTGATGTTGAGAAATGATGTATTGGTGCATAGAGATTTTCACGTCTCCAACTTAATGTTAGTTAAAGATAGAATAGGCATAATAGATAGCCAGGATGCTCTAATTGGAAATAGAGCTTATGATTTAGCATCTCTCGTAGATGATGTAAGACTTCAAACTTCTAAATCTTTCAAAAAGAGATTATATAATTTTTATTTAAGTAAACAAAAAAAAATAAACAAGAAAAAATTTAAGAATGATTTTGAAATTTTATCAGTCTTAAGAAATTTAAAAATAATCGGTATATTTACTCGTTTAGCGATTAGAGATGGTAAAGTTAAATATTTAAAATTAATTCCTCATGCCTGGAAATTGATTAGTTTTAGAATTAAAAAGAATAATGTGTTTAATGATCTTGATAATCTTTTAACAAAAAATTTCAAAAGGGAGCTTAATGCAAATTAATTCAGCATTAATTTTATGTGCAGGCTTAGGGAAAAGGTTAAATCCAATAACTTTAAAAACACCCAAACCTCTATTATTAATAAATAATAAAACTATTTTAGAGAAATGTATTTATTTAATTATAAATTTGGGTATTAAAAAAATTTATTTAAATACTTTTTATTTAGGTGAACAAATTTCAAATTTTATTAAAAGTAAAAACTTTCCTATTAATATTCAAGTTATCAATGATGGAAAAGATATTTTAAATACTGGAGGTGGTATATTAAATATGATTAATAATTCATCAGATAATGATTACTTAATTTTTAACCCTGATACACTTTGGAGTGAAAATTACATAAATGAGATTAAAAATATGTGTAATTTATATTTTTCGAATGAATTAAGCAATATTCTCTTAACAGTAAAGAAAGAATTAAGTTTTGACAAAAGTTTTAAAGGAGACTTCCAATTAAGAAATAATTTACTGGAAAAAGCAAATGAAAATAATTTTATATATATAGGCTGTCAAATTTTAAATAGAAATCTATTTAAAGATTTTAAAGTAGAAAATTTTTCTATTTCTGAAATATGGAATGAATTATTAAAAAAAAATGAATTAAATGGATATGAGAGTTTTAATAAATTTTTTCATTTAACAAATTTAGAAACATTTAAAAAACTAAGAGATCTTTAGCTCTATCATTATCAAGATATTCACAATTTTTTACCCTTAAGTCTTCATTTAAATCTATTACTAAAGGATTGCCAGTGGGTATTTCCAATTTAGAGATTTTATTATTGTCTAAGTTTAATAAATATTTACATAAAGCTCTTATTGAATTTCCATGTGCAGAAATTAAAATATTTTCTTTTATTAATTTTTCCTCAATTTCGTTTTTAAAATACTTTAAAACTCTTTCGTAAGTATCTTTTAAAGACTCTGTATCAGGAATAATTTCTTTTGGTAAATCTTTGTAAGTTTCAATATTAATTGGGTGATGTGGACTTTTTTTACTGAGAGGTTCTGGTTTGACATCCCAAGATCTTCTAAATTCATGTACTTTATCTTCACCTAGTTTTTTACCCATTTCAACTTTGTTAAGACCGGTTAGAACACCATAATGTCTTTCATTAAGTTGCCATGCTCTTTTATAATCTTTTTTATCGTTTAAAATTTTTTGTATAATTTTAAGTGTTTTGTTGGCTCTTAATTGTAAAGATGAATAATAGAATTTAATCCCTATGTTTCTCTTTTTAATCATAGAACCCGCTTTTTCAGCTTCAAGCTTTCCTTTTTCAGTTAGATCTACATCTACCCAACCTGTAAATCTTTTTTCAAGATTCCATGTGCTTTGGCCATGTCTGATTAATATTAAAAAACTCATATTGTTATTTTTAAAATATATTTATAAATAAAACTATATAATTTAATGACAAAATTTTTCTCAAAGAATAAATTTATCTTTTATTTAATAAATTTACTTATAATTATCTTTTATATTTTTCCAGGTAGTATTTTGGGTTTAGCTATGTATAATGATATCAACATCCAGCCTCAGATAACTCCAAATTTTATCATATCGTCGAATCATTTTTATTTATTTGTTGTATTATCTTTAATTGGTTTATTGACTTTTATGACTACAAAACAAAGAAAATATCTAATAATTTATTTAATAGCATTGTCAATAATTCTTGAGCTTTTTCATTTCGTTATTCCATCAAGAAGTTTTCAATGGTCAGATTTATTTGGAAATTTATTTGGTGTCTTTGTTGTAATTTTTTTAAACAGTTTTATAAACAAATATGGTAATTCTTAAAATTAAGTACATAATTTTAATTTTCATTTTACTAATTGGATGTTCTTCAATCCCAGTAAATACTTCAAATAGTTGTTCAATATTTGATGAAAGATATCTTTGGTATAAACATACAAAAAAAGTTGAGCAAAAATGGGGAACGCCTATCTATGTCCAGTTAGCGATAATAAAAATGGAGTCTGATTTTGACTGGTTAGCAAAGCCTCCTAGACAAAAAATTTTCAAGATCATTCCTTTTAAAAGACCTTCAAGTTCATTTGGCTATTCTCAAGCAGTTAAAGGTACTTGGGAGCAATATAAAACAGAAACGGGAAATAAACTCGCGACAAGAGTTAGGTTTAAAGACAGTGTTGACTTTATTGGTTGGTACACAAATAAAACAGAGACAATTCTTAAAATTTCAAAAAAAGATGCATTCAAACAATATCTTGCATATCATGAGGGTTGGGGAAATTATAAATATTACAAAAAAAATAAAAAAGTAATTAGCTTGGCTAAAAAAGTTGAAAAACAATCTAATATTTATAAAAAACAATTATCAAATTGTAAAAATTCTCTTAATAAAAAAAAATATATTATTTTTTAGATAACTCTTTTTTTAGTTCCAAATCTATTTCATCAATTCTTTTAGTGTTTTTTGCTAATGCTAAATACATCGATGGAGTAACATATAATGTAAAAAATGTAGAGATTATCATTCCACCTAAAATTGTTGAACCTACAGCTAATCTTGATCCTTCACCAGCGCCAGGACCAATATTGCCTATTACAAGAGGCAACATTGCAATCATTGTACTAAGTGAAGTCATTACAATAGGTCTAAATCTTGCTGAACATGCTTCCTTAACAGCTACTTTTAAATCTTTCCCAGTGGTTCTTATTCGATTTGCGTAGTCAACAATTAAAATACTATTTTTTGTAGAAATACCTATCAATATTATTAGAGCAATTTGAGAAAAAATATTTACTGAGCTATTAAGAAACAGAATGAATACTAATCCACCAAAAATAGCCAATGGAACAGTTAAGATAATTATAAATGGATGAATAAAAGAATTGAATGTAGCTGCCATTACTAAATATGCCGTAAGAAGTGCTAATGCAAAAATTATAAATAATTCATTACTGGTTTCTTTAATTTCCTCAGACTTTCCTTTCCAAGTAATTTGATTTTCTGGAGCAATATCATTCATCACATCTTCAAAAAAACTTATTGCCTGAGTTAAAGTATAACCTTCATTAATATTTGCTGATATTGTTACTGCTCTTTGTCTATTATATCTTGCAAGTTCTTTTGCTGAGCCTTCTTCTTTAAAACTGACTAGATTTGCTAAAGAAATTAGTCTTCCATTTGTCTCTGAACGAACGAATATTTTTGAAACACCTTCTTTGCTTCTTCTATCTGATAGATATTGTTGAACAATTATAGGATATTCTTTTCCTAGTTTATTGAACGTTGTTATTTTTTTTCCCCCATATAGAGTTTCAAGAGTTTCACCTATCGATTTTGTTGAAACACCTAAATCTTTAGCTTTATTCTTATTAATAATTAATTTTATCTCAGGTTTATTTCTATTGTAGTCAGACTCAATTCTAGACAGATTTTTGTTTGATCTTAGTTTTTGTATAACTTTTTTTTGTTTTTCTTCGAGTTCCTCATAAGTGCTTCCATAAATGACCATCTGAACAGGTTTATTATAGTTTGAAACCCTTATAGATTGTGGAGAGATAGGGAAAGCTAATGCTTGAGGTAAAGATACTATTTTTCCTATAGCTTCTCTTAAAATTACTTGTTGTCCTTTTTTTCTATTTTTCCAGTCATCTAGTAAAGCAATTATTATAAAACTGTTATATGAATTTGCCGAATTTCCAAATCCAGGCACTCTCATTATAAATCTTGCATAAGGACTATCTTCAGCTTGAAGAAGTGGAATTAGTCTTGCTTCTACTTTCTGAGCTTGTGATTGAGTATATTCGAATGAACTTCCTTCATCAGTTGAGCCAATAATTAAGTATGCACCCCGATCTTCCATAGGTAATAACTCTTTTTTTGAAAAACTAAATAGTAGCACTGATGCAATAACAATTGAGATAATAAAAAAACTTACTGTTTTTGTTTTATTAATAATTACATCTAAAGTTTCTTTGTAAAAATTAGCAAAACTTAGAAAGATTTTTTCAAATTTTTGTAAAAATTTTTTTCTTGATTTATATTTGTATAAGAATTTACTTGCAAGCATTGGAGATAGCGTTAATGCTACAAAAGAAGATACTACAATTGAAAATGATAATGCTATTGCTGTTTCTCTAAATAAAGTTCCAGAAATACCTTCAATAAAAATTAATGGTAAAAAAACTGCCACTAAAATTAATGTTGTGGCAATTATTGCAAAAGAGATTTGTCTAGATCCTTTGTACGCAGCTACTAATGGTGTTTCACCATTTTCTATTCGTCTATATATTGCATCAGTCATTATTACAGAATCGTCTGTGATTATTCCTATAGCTAAAATAAAGCTTAACAGGACAAAAATATTTATTGAAAGTCCAAATATGTATAAACCTAAAAAGGAAGCAATTAGACTTACAGGGAGCGCTATAGCAGGTACTATTACAGCTTTTAAATTTCCTAAAAATAGATAAATTATTAATACGACTAATATAAAAGCTATTAGTAAAGTTTTATACACCTCTTGAATAGCCGCCTCTACATAGTTCGCTCTATTAAAAGAAACCCTCAAATCTAATTCATCGGGCAATGATTTCTTGACTTGAAAAATTTTTTTTTTGATATCATTTGAAAGTTCAACAGTTGATGCACCACTTCTTGCATAAATACCTATTCCAACAGTTTTTAAGTTTATTTGGTCTTTAGTCTGTGCCTTAAATAAAGTTTTTTCTGAAACGGGGCCAAATTCTATATTTGCCACATCAGATAATAAAATAACCTTGTTGCCAGTTTTTTTAATTGGCAGAAGTTTGATAGAATTAATATCATTATATGATTTATCTAAATTAAGTGTTAGGTCAATATTATCTGCCTCAAGAGTTCCTGCTGGAAGACTTATATTTTCTCCACGCATAGCTGTTTCTACTTCCTTAATTGTCAAATCATTAGCGGCAAGCTTTATAGGATCAATCCAAATTCTAATACTTAGTTCTCGTAAACCTCCAACTCTAATCCTTCCCACATTTTTAACACTAGAAAATTGATCAACTAAATATCTTTCTGCATAATCACCTAATTCAAGATCACTCCAGGTTGAGGAGGATAATGATAACCACATAGTGGTTGTAAAACCTGCTGCTCTTTTAAGTATTTGAGGAGCATCGGACTCAGAAGGTAAGTTATCAACAACTCTAGCAACTCTTTCTCTAATGTCATTAGCTGCGTTATCTAAATCTATACTAGTATCAAATTCTACATTAATTGTGCTTCTTCCATTTTCTGATTTAGAATCAATATTTTTAATCCCCTCAGCTCCACCAATAACATCCTCAACAACTTGAGTTACCTCTTGATCTACTACTGAAGCTGCAGCTGATTTATAATCTACCTGTATCTGAACGACTGGTGGCTGTATTCCATTAGGTAGTTCTCTAACTGGCAATTTCCAAAAAACAAATAAGCCAAATACAATCAAAATAAGAGACATAACCCAAGAAACTGTTGGTCTTTTTATGCTAAGTTCAGTGATAAACATTTATTGATTGATAGGTTTTATTTTTCCATTGGGTCTAACTTTTCTTAATCCCTCAGCTACAATAATATCTCCTTCGACTAAACCAGAGATTATCTCTATATTTTTTTCACTTCTTAGACCTGTCTTAACTTCTGTTTTGTTTGCAATATTTTCATCACTAATTTTATAAACATATGACTTATCGCCCTCAACCATCACACTTGTATCAGGAACACTTAATGAGTTTCTTAAGTCAAATTTAACACTAACTTCTAACAATGACCCTGAAATTAATTCTAAGTCTTCATTCTTTACTTTTATTCTTGATAGTAAGCTTCTAGTATCAGCATTGATTCTACTTGAGACAAAATCAATTTCACCCTCAAATCTTTTATTTTTATAGCTAGCTATCTTAACTTCCACCGGCAAACCTTTTTTTATATATGCTGAATAATTTTCAGGAATTTTAATATCTGAATATATAGTTGAGTTATCATCAATTGTTACTATGACTATATTATTTGATACGAGTATATCTTCTGTAAGACCAGTGTATCCCAATACTCCGCTAAACGGTGCTATTATATCCCCACTTTTTAATTTAATCAAAACTTCACCCTTTTTAACAAAATTTTTCAATTTTAAATCTTCAAAAAGATCTTCTTTTTTAATCTTAAATGTTTTAGATTTTTTTGAAATTGCTGTGCCAAAAGTTTCAATTTTTTCTGAAAACTCTTTTTCAACAACTTCAGTAACTATAATTCCTGGGGGTGGTATTTTACTAAATTTTTTTTTAAAATGGTTTCCAATCATCATTCTTCCTATAATCACAATTGCTATGACGAAAAAAAATAATGATAATATAGAAATAACTTTTGTAGATCTTTTCATATAAAATTTAAACTAAGCCGTATTCAGCCCAAGAGCCATCATAAATACAAGGATGATATTTATCATTTATTAGAGAATAAGCTAGTGCCAAAACACACGCAGTAACTCCAGAACCACATGAAAAAACAATATTTTTTTCATTTATATTTTTTATATATGTTTCGAAAACATTTTTTAATTCTTTGTTATTTTTAAAAGTTTTATCTGGGTTTAAACAATTAGAATAAGGTATACAAAACGAATTTTTTATACTACCACTTCTCAGACCAGCTCTAGGCTCAGAAATTTTGCCTTCAAATCTTTCTTTGCTTCTGGCGTCTATAACTTTAAATTTTTTTGTTTCAATATTTAAATCAATGAAACTTTTATTTTTAACCAAATTTTTTTTTTCATAAGATTTATAATTTGTAAATTTTATTTGAGGAATGTCAGTCGTGATCTTCCTTTTTTCCTTTACCCATTTCGTAAAGCCACCATTTAAAATATGAACTAATTTTGGATTATGACCAAAGTAAATGAAATTAAACCAACATCGACATGAACTTATAACATCAGAATTGTCATAAATAATAATTTCATCTTTATTTTCTATTCCCATTTTTGATACGATTTTTTCCCAATCTTCTTTTTCTACAAGCATATGGGGAAGATGTGTATTTTTTTTTGAATTTTTATCCAGGTCAAAAAAAACACTATTGGGAATATGTTGTGATTTGTATTCCTCAAATCCGCACCTCTTAGATTGTGGCATATGCCACGAACAATCAATAATCCTTACACAATCTAAATTTCTTTCAAGCCAATCAGTTTCAACTAATGACATATTATCTTTTTTCTAAATATTTTTGATGATATTCCTCTGCAGTACAATAATTTTTTAGAAGTGTGATATTGGTTACAACTTTACCAGATAATTTATCATTTACTTCATTATAAACTTTTTCAGCTATTTCTTTTTGATTTTCATTTAAGTAAAAGATTTCACTTCTATACTGTGTTCCAAAATCTGGTCCCTGAGAATTTAAAGTCGTGGGATCGTGAAATTCAAAAAATTTATTAATAATTTCCTCATAAGATATTTGACTTTCATCAAAATCAAGTTTTACTACTTCTGCATGATTTGTCTCACCAGTGCATACTTCTTTGTAGGTAACTTTAGGTTTATTGCCTCCACAATATCCCACTTCAGTTTTTATTATCCCAGGAATTTTACTAAACTTGATTTCTGGTCCCCAAAAACATCCAAGAGCTAAAACTGCTATTTCCATTGATTAAGATTTAAATTAATTTACAAATTATGCATATGCTTAGTAAAAATCAATTAGGTTTTTTGTACATGTTTATGTCTATATGTGCATTTTCTTTAATGGATGTTATTGTAAAATGGTCAGTTGATTATCCTATAGGACAGGTTTTATTTTTTAGAGGTTTTTTTGGAATAATTGTTTATTTTTTTGTAATACCAAGAGAGAGAATAAAAAATTTCTATCAAACAAAAAGACCTGGATTACATACACTCAGATGTTTAGCTGGTTTAATTGCTCTATTAGCAATATTTATTGCTTTGAGAAAATTGCCTTTGGCAACGGTAGTAAGCATTTCTTTCGCTGCCCCTATATTTACAACAATTTTATCTATTTTTTTATTAAATGAAAAAGTAGGAATTTTTAGATGGTTAGCTGTTATTATTGGTTTCATTGGAATACTTATAATAACTGAACCTGGCATAAGCCAATTAAATATATATTACATTTTTCCAATTATATTTTGTTTAGGACTTTCTTATGTTGCTATCACGATAAGACAATTATCTACTTCTGAACCAGCATGGTTAATTTCTTTTTATTTTTCTTTATCGATTACTTTTTTAAGTTTTTTAACTATTCCACAAGGCTGGGTAATGCCAAGCCTTAATCATTTTATTCTATTATCCTTAATTGGTATCTTTGGTGGAGTTGCTAACTTATGGTTAAGTCTTTCCTATAAATATTCAGAAGTTTCATTAGTAACACCATTGAAATATTTGGCTTTAGTATTTGCTGTGATTTTTGGATATTTTATTTGGGAAGAAGTACCTACTATTAAAACATTGCTTGGAGCATTTTTGGTTATAATTTCCACATTAATAATTTTTAGAAGAGAAATTTATAACAAAAATATCATTACTTCGAAGGCTATGAATGACTAAAGTGCCAAAATATTGGAATAAGGCAAAAAAGTATTTATCAAAAAGAGATAAAACTATGTCAAGATTAATTAAAAATTATAAAAGTCCATCAGAAGTTATTCTTACTTCTAGAAGTGACATTTTTTTCTCACTTTGTAAAAGTATAATTGGGCAACAAATAAGTGTTGCTGCAGCAAATTCTGTTTTTCTAAAATTTAAAAAAAAATGTAAAAACAAAATTAATGCAAAAACAGTCTCAAAGTTGACTTTTAATGAACTTAAAAATTGCGGTTTAAGTCGCCAAAAAGTGTTAGGTATAAAAAGTCTATCAAAAAAAATACTTGATAAATCTTTTAAACCTAAACTCATTGTAAAAATGAGTGACGATGATGCAATTAGTTACCTTTCTGAATTACGACAAATTGGAAAATGGTCTGCAGAGATGATACTTCTTTTTACTTTTAACCGGC
>CVSM01000041.1 GCA_001180065.1 Candidatus Pelagibacter communis | reverse complement strand
GCATCTCAAATAGTCCTATTACAATTGTTCTCTGGAGGTGCTTCATCTTTAGTTATTATAAGTTCTGTTGGGGCAGTAAATTCAAGACATTTGCTTTATGGCGCTGTTGTTTCAGAACATTTATCAGACTTAAAATTGATTTGGAAAATTATTATTTCTTATTTTCTAATTGATCAGGCATTTGCAAGATCAAATGAATATTTTAAGAAAAATAAAGATGATAATAAATATTTTCATTTAGTTGGTGGTGGTGCAACTTGCTGGATAATATGGCAAACAACAACATTTCTAGGAATAATCTTAGGTGCGGCTATTCCAGAAAAACTTGGATTAAGTTTTGCTATTCCATTAACTTTTTTAGCTTTATTAATTGATGATTTAAGAAAATTTATAAATATAGTCGTAATAATCATTTCAGGGTTTGTTGCTACATTTGGTTATAATATTATTCCATTTAAAGCGTATGTAATTGTTGCCGCTTCCATCGGATTAATTTCTGCAACTATTTTAACAAAGATAATTAAAACAAATGAGTAACTGGGCTTTAATATTATATTGTGGACTAGTAACATATCTTACAAGATTTACTATGATTGCCTTGATCAAAAAGGAAATGTTTAATGATAGAATTAGAGAAATATTGTCATTTGTACCATCTGCTATATTCCCAGCAATTATATTTCCAGCAATTTTCATTAATGATACAGGGTCATTTCAAATTGAGGATAATCCAAAAATAGTTGCTGCAATAATCGCAGTGATAATTGGAATTTATTCAAGAAGTATTATTGCGACAATATTTTCAGGTTTAGCTTCTTACTGGTTTATAATATTTATTATATAAGAAACACATGAAAAAAATTTTTATTTTAATTTTTTGTTTGTTTACAATCAATGTTAACGCATTTGAAAAAGAAACTACATTTAATAAAGAATTATTCAATAAAGCTCAATCAGAGGGCAAGTTTGTGATAGTAAGCTCTTGGATTAAATACTGTTCTTCTTGTGCATCTCAAATGAAAATTTTAAAAACTGCAAAAAAAGAGGGTGTTTTATCCGACATTAAATTTGATAATATTGAATATTTCACTTTTGATGTAACAAACAAGGAGATTTCTGAATTATTAAAAGTTCAGTTTCAAACTACACTTTTAATTTTTAAAGACAACAAAGAGATCTCTCGAATTTATCAATAGGTCAATGTAAGTACGTATTAAT
>CVSM01000040.1 GCA_001180065.1 Candidatus Pelagibacter communis | reverse complement strand
AATAAATGGCCATTTCCAAAAGAAATGACTAATAAAGTTATAAAAAAAACAATTAAAGACTTTAAAAATTCTGCAAGACTAGCATTCAAGGCTGGATATGATGGAGTCGAAATTCATATGGCTCATGGATATTTGTTACATCAGTTTTTTTCACCTTTGACTAACAAAAGAATGGATGAGTACGGATTAAAAAATAAATTAAAATATAGAATTCATATTGAAATAATTAAATCAATAAAAAAAATTTCAAAAGGAAAAATATTAGGAGCAAGGGTCACGGGTACTGATCATTTATCAAATGGTTCAAATCCGAGAGATTGTATAAATTTAGTTAAAAAACTAAAAAACAATGGTTTAGATTATATTTGTGTTTCTAGCGGCGGAATTATTCCAAAAACTAATATGAAAATGCGAGAAGGTTTTAGGGTTTCGATAGCATCAAAAATCAGAAAAGAATGTAAAATTTTAACGAGAACATCTGGGATGATTAATGATTATAAATTCATAGACAAAATCCTCAAGCAAAAAAAAATTGATTTTGTCGCTGTTGGAAGAAAATTTATTTCAGATAAGTTTTTTTTATTTAAAGATAGAAAAAAAAAGAAAAATGAGCTCCCTAAACAATATACATATTGTATTTAGTTTTAAATTTTATAAATCTCTTTCCACTTTTTTGTATGGTTTTTTCCAAGTAATGTTCCATCAGCGTTGCATGATTTACAAGGATTATTACATCTTTTTCCCGAAATTAAATTTTTTCTAAAATCTGTAAATGTTTTCCCAGTCCATATATTAAAAATTGTTTCTTGCATAATATTTCCCATTGAAACTTTTCTTTGCCAATCTTGAGGGCACAAATATACATTTCCATTCCAATCAATCAAAAATTGATAGGATGGATAATAACAATTTTTATATAAACCAACTTCTTCCTGTATACCTGTCTTAATTGTACCTGC
>CVSM01000039.1 GCA_001180065.1 Candidatus Pelagibacter communis | reverse complement strand
CTTAGAAGTCATTATATTTTTTATATTATTAATTACTGCTCTTAAAACTCCTTTTGCATCAACCCCAGGGTGAGAGAAAAAATTTTTATCCTCAGCAGATAAAAAAGCATTAATTACATTATTTGGAATAGAGTTGTATGGAACAAATATTCTTTTTTCTTTTGAAAAATCAGCAACTAATTCACCATTACCTGAATAAACTTTGCTAGAAACAGGCGGTTTATAATTCTTTAAAAATTTGTAATCTGGGATATTAGTTGAAAAAGTCCACAACGTAGTAAATACGATTATTGAAAATAATATCAAAAAAGTCAGTAATACAACTAATATAGTCTTAAATAATCTCATTTTGATTCCATTATACTATGGAATTTGGTAAAGATAAGGCAGATTTATAAAAACAAAATTTAAAAATTTATATGAAACAAATTAATAAAAAATTATGGAAAAAAATTTATATATTGATGCTACGCATCCAAATGAAACTAGAGTCGTTCTTAAATCTGATAACAATATTGAAGATTACGAATACGAAGGTGTAAAAAATAATCTCATCAAAAACAATATTTACTTAGGTAAAGTAAGTAGGATCGAACCATCCTTACAGGCTGCCTTTGTCGATTTTGGAAGAGACAGACATGGATTTTTATCCTTTAATGATATTCAATCCGATTATTATCAAATTCCAAAAAGTGATTTAGAAATAATTAAAAAAGAAGAGGAAAAAGTAAGAGAGGAACTTTCAAAAGAGGTAGCTGCAAAAGAAGAAGAAAATATTGCTGAAGGTAAACTTGAAATTGATGACCCTATAGAAAAAAATAATGAGTTAAAAGAAGTATCAGTAAAAGACGAGAAGAAAAATGAAAAAAGATCCCCATTTAAAAGATATAAGATACAAGAAGTAATTAAACCTAATCAGGTAATACTTGTTCAAGTAATTAAAGATGAACGTGGTCAGAAAGGAGCTGCACTAAGCACTTTTATATCAATCGCAGGTAAATATATCGTTTTAATGCCAAATACTCCTAAAGGTGGAGGTATTTCAAGAAAAATTTTTAATCCTGCTGACAGAAAAAAAATAAGAACAATACTTAATCAAATTGAAATCCCAAAAGAAATGGGATTGATAGTGAGAACTGCAGGAAGCAATAAAACAAAAAATGAAATTAGCCACGATTTGGAGACTTTAATCAATGTTTGGAATCAAATTAAAAATAATGCATTAAATTCTATTGCACCATCTTTAATTCATCAAGAGAGTGAAATTATTAAAAGAACTTTAAGGGATATGTATGATGAAAGTACAAAAAATATAATAGTAGAGGGAAATGAAGGATACAAAAAAGCTCAAAACTTTATGAAAATGATGATGCCCTCACATGTAAAAAAAATTAAAAAATACCGTGGTAAAATACCTCTTTTTATTGAAGAGGATATAGAACAAAAACTAAATCAGATATTTGACTCTGAAATAAAATTAAATTCTGGTGGATATTTAGTAATAAATCCCACAGAAGCTTTAGTATCTATTGACATTAATTCAGGAAGCTCAATCAAACAAAAGAATATTGAGAGTACTGCTTTAGATACAAACCTTGAAGCGGCAGATGAAATAGCTAGACAAATTAAAATTAGAGATTTATCAGGTTTAATAATAATAGATTTTATTGACATGCTTAGTTATGGAAATAGAAAATTAGTTGAAAGAAAACTAAAAGAAAAATGTAGATCCGACAGAGCAAGAATTCAAATTGGTAGAATAAGTAGCTTTGGTTTGTTAGAAATGTCGAGACAAAGATTAAGAGAAAGTGCTGTAAAATGGAAAGTAAACTTGACAGACGAATCATTTGCTCAAAAAATATTAAAATTAGTAGAAATAAAAACTGTCTTACATAAAGCAAAATTTGTTGATTTGAAAGTTTGTAAAAAAATTTCAGATTTTTTAAAAGAAAATTTTATAGAAGATTTAACTTATTTTGAAAATAAAAATAAAATGAAAATTGATATCATATCTGACAATAGCCTAATTATTCCGGAATATATTATAGACTTAAAAAACAGATCAAAAAAAACTATAGAATTAATTGAACATTTTGAAAAATTAAAAAGCTTAGATTTACAAAAAAAAGAAGACAATATTGTAAATATTAGGGAAAATAAAAAATTTAAAAAAAAGACTTATAGAAAAAAAAAATTTTTTAAGAAAGCTAAATAATCCCTTTTGAAGGTGAAGATGGACTTCCTATTATAATTTTTTTTATTCGTCCAGCCATATAAGATTGTCTTCCTGCAATAACAGCATTTTTAAAAGCCAAAGCCATCTTAAAAGGTTTTTTTGCTTTTGCTATGGCTGTATTAACTAAAACACCATCACAACCTAACTCCATAGCTATTGCTGCATCTGAAGCTTGGCCCAAACCCGCATCTATTATTAAAGGTAATTTAGTTTGTTTTCTTATTATTTTAATATTAACTTTATTAAGTATACCTAATCCAGAACCTATCGGAGCAGCTAAAGGCATGATAGCAGAAGCACCTGCATTTTCTAATCTTTTAGCCATTAAAGGATCATCGTTACAATAGACCATAACTTTAAAACCTTCTTTAGTAAGAATTTCAGTAGACTTCAAAGTTTCAATCATTTCTGGGAATAAATTTTTTTTATCTCCTAAAACCTCAAGTTTAACCAATTTCCAGCCACCTATTTCTCTCGCTAATCTAAGTGTTCTTAAAGCTTCTTTTGAATTGAAACAACCAGCTGTATTTGGCAAATAAGTAATTTTCTTTGGATCAATATAATCCATTAAAAGAGGTTTTTTTTTATCAGAAATATTTACTCGCCTTACAGCGACAGTTACAATTTCAGCGCCTGAGTATTCTAAGGCTTTAGCACATTCATTCATATTTCTGTATTTACCAGTTCCTACTATTAATCTTGAATTGAACTTTTTGTTAGCTATTATTAATTTATTTAAAGTCAATTTAGCCACCTCCAATAAAATGCACTATCTCAATTTTATCATTTTTTTTTAGTCTAATTTTTTTAAGCATTTTTTTATTCAATATTTCCTCATTTAATTCAATAGCTACTTTTTTTATTGGTATTTTAAACTCATTGACTAGATTTTGTACACTTAAGTTTTTATTTACCAATTTAATCTTACCATTTAATTTAATTTTTATTTTTTTTATTTTTTTCATCGTATATAAGATGTAAATGAGTAATAAAATAATTATTATCAACGGTCCAAATCTTAATCTATTAGGTGAAAGAGAACAATCACAATATGGATCTATAACTTTAAAAAATCTTGAAGAAAATTGTACAAAAAAATCAAAAGAGTTAAATTTAGAGCTTAAATTTTGTCAGTCGAATGTAGAGGGAGAATTGGTCAATATTATCCAAGATGCAAGAAAAAATTTTGATGGAATTATTATAAACGCAGCTGCATTTACTCATACATCAGTGGCTATTAGAGATGCATTAGAAGTTTTTAAAAAACCCATAATTGAATTACATATTTCAAATATTTATAAAAGAGAGGAATTTAGACAAAAATCTCTTATAAGTGATGTTGTATCAGGTGGAATTTTTGGTTTAGGCGCTAATGGTTATATTTTAGCCATAATTTCAATGCACAACCTTTTAAAAAATGAAAATTGACAAGAAAATTATAAAAGAACTAAGTGATTATTTAACTGAGTTTAATCTTACAGAATTAGAATATACTGACAAAGATACTAAAATAAAAGTTTCAAAAAATAATATTTCTATTAATAACGAAACAAATTCTTTAAAAGAAAATACTAAAGATAAATCAAAAACTTTATCATCGAACACATCTGGTATTGAGGTAAAATCTCCAATAATTGGAACCGCATACCATGCACCAGAGCCTGGTGGAAAAAAATTTGTTGAAGTTGGAAAGAAAATAAAAAAAGGAGATACAGTGATGATAGTAGAAGCTATGAAAACTATGAATCATGTGCCTTCAACTTCAGATGGAGTAGTAAAAGAAATATGTGTTAATGATGGACAGCCCGTAGAGTTTGGTCAAACAATAATAATTTTAGAATAATGTTTAAAAAAATTTTAATTGCAAACCGTGGGGAAATTGCAGTCAGAATTATCAGAGCATGTAAAGAGTGGGGAATTTCTACAGTAGCAGTCCATTCAGATGTTGATAGAGATAGCATGCATGTAAGATTGGCAGATGAAAGTGTATGTATTGGTTCGCATCAGCCCTCAAATAGTTACCTAAATATTCCTGCAATTTTATCTGCTGTGGATTTAACTAATTCTGAAGCAGTTCATCCTGGATATGGATTTTTATCTGAAAATGCAAGTTTTGCTAAAATCTTGGAGGAAAATAAAATAAAATTTATTGGGGCTTCTTCAAAACATATTGAAATGATGGGTGACAAAATTCAGGCAAAAAAAATAGCAAAAGAAAACGGTTTACCTATAATTGAAGGTTCAGATGGGGGTATCAAAGATATTATCGAGGCCAAAATTCTTTGTAAAAAAATTGGTTTTCCTATTTTGATTAAAGCATCAGGTGGAGGAGGAGGAAAAGGAATGAAAATTGTAAACAAAGAAGAAGAATTTGATTTACTTTTTTCTACGGCTAAATCTGAAGCTAAAAAATATTTTGGTAATGACGAAGTATATATAGAAAAATTTTTCCAAAATCCTAGACATATAGAAGTTCAAATATTAGCAGGAAAAAATAGAACAGTTCATTTACACGAAAGAGATTGTTCAGTTCAGAGAAGACATCAAAAGTTAATAGAAGAAACTCCTAGCCCAGTTCTTAATGATGAAATTAGAAAGGACCTTTTTGATAAAACTATAAAAATGGTCAGTAAAATTGGATATCAAGGTGCTGGAACAGTAGAATTTATTTATGAAGATGGAAAATTTTATTTTTTAGAAATGAATACAAGGGTCCAAGTTGAACACCCAGTGACTGAGATGGTTACTGGTATAGATATAATTAAAGAGCAAATATGGATAGCATTTTCTGGAGAAACTGCTTTGAAACAATCTGATATTAATCCGCGTGGTCATGCGATAGAATGTAGGATTAATGCTGAAGATGCGAGTAAAAATTTTCAACCTTCACCAGGAACTATTGGAATGTGTCATCAACCATCTGGATTTAGAACAAGAGTAGATGGATCAATCTTTCAAGGATATAAAGTTACGCCTTATTATGATAGCATGGTTTGTAAACTTATTTGTCACGGTAGAAATAGAATGGAAGCAATTCAAAGAATGAATAGATCGCTTGATGAATTTGTTATTGAAGGTATAACAACAACTATTCCTTTACACAAAAAATTACTTAATCATAAAAAATTTATTGACTCAGATTTTAATGTAAGCTGGCTTGATAAGGAAAAAATAATTTAGTTACAACCTACTAACCAAATATCATAAACTGGGTGATCAAAAGGTGCAATTGAAGGACTAGAGGAGAACATCCAGCCATTAAAAACAAAAACATCATTTTTATCTTTATTTCTTAAATCTTTTACTTGAATATAGGCAGTAATCTCTGGGTTGTCATCAAATTCAGAATTTTTACATTTAATACTCTTTATCAAAAGATCTTTATAATTAAAGTCTTCTCCATTTTTTAATTTTAAGAGCTTATTCTTTGAACTCACTTTATCTAGTACTTTAATATCGGTATACTTAACATTTAAATTATCCGCTTTACTTGAAACATTAAAAATAATTAAACAAAAAGCCAAAAAAAATAACTTTAATCTAATCTTTCCAACTTCTATATTTCTTTTTAACAGCATTTTTATTTTTATTTGGATAATATGCCTTATCAGTTCCAGTTAAATTTGGTTGATGAGGTTTTTGCCAATCATATTTGTTGATGTCGTGTTTTTTTTCAATTTTATTTGGCGTAAAATGTATCCACGAATACCATTCAACAGGTATTTTACTTGCGTCTATCTCGTCAGCATAAATAACCCATCTTTTATTGTTCTTACTTTCGTAATACTTATTACCGAAACAATCTTTACCAACAAATTTTCCAAATAAAACAGTTTTAATTTTTGTTCCAATGGTGTCTTGATTCCACCAAATGAAAATTTTTTTAAAAATTGTCAACATAAATAATTTTAATTTTTCAATTCAAAATTGTATAAAATAAATTAGACTAAAATTTGATTTTGTATATAAATTAATTGAATCATTTTACAAATTAATTTTTAAAAAATTGGGGTCCAATGGCAAAATATTTAGTTGAAACTTATTATACATGTACTTTCAAGGTAAATCATTATCTAGAAGACGTAAATGAAACAGAATTGAAAAATTTAGAAAAAAGAGATGACGGAAAATATGAAATTTTAGATATCAAGCTTGATAATAGAAAAACAAAAAGTCTTGATCCTAATAATAAGAAAATTATTGAGAGTAAAAATTTAGACATCCTATCTAATAAACAAGAAAGAGGTACAAATAAGATAGAGACAGTAATAAAATCAACACAACTGAATGATAATTTAGATAAAAACAGCAAGAGATATAGTATGCCTGATCGAAGAAAGGGCTATATACAAAAAGCTACGATTGGTGATCATAAAGTTTATTTACATACAGGAGAATATGAAGATGGAAAAATTGGTGAGATCTTTATTGATACTAGTAAAGAGGGAGAATTAGTAAAAGCTTTAATGAATAATTTTGCAATCGCAGTTTCTTTAGGTCTTCAATATGGTGTGCCACTAGACGAGTTTATCAGTGCTTTTGTGGGAACTAAGTTTGAGCCCTCTGGTAAAGTTCATGGGAATGATAGGATTTTAAGTGCATCATCTATACTTGATTATATTTTCAGAGAATTAGCAATTTCTTATCAAAATAGAGAAGATTTAGCTCATACACCTTCGATTGGTATATCAGATACAACTAATTTAGATGAAGGTAACTCTGAAAGTCAAAATCAATTACTTAAAATTGTTAAAGATATTACAAGTAAAGGTTTCGTAAGAAATAATTATAAAAAAAACCTTGTTGATTTATCTGATGTAAAAATAAGTTTGAAGGGAAAAAAATAATTTATTTATTTTTTTTTTAAAGCTAAATTGAGCTCTTTTAATTGGTTTTCGCTTACCTCTGATGGCGCGTTCATCATTAAATCTTGGGCGTTTTGATTCATTGGAAACATTGTTACCTCTCTTATATTTTTTTCTTCTGCTAAAAGCATAACAATTCTATCAATACCTGGAGCAATTCCACCATGTGGAGGAGCTCCATAACTTAAGGCATTAATCATTCCAGCAAATTTTTCATCAACATGTTTTTTTTCATATCCAGCAATTGAAAATAATTTATACATTAATTCAGGCTTATGGTTTCTTATTGCTCCTGATGAAAGCTCTATACCATTGCACACAATGTCGTATTGGTATGCTAAAATTTCTAAAGGTTTTGTAAAATCTATTTTGCTTAATGTACCTTGCGGCATTGAAAAAGGATTGTGGCTAAATTCAATTTTTTTTGTTTGTTCATTTTTTTGAAACATCGGATAATCTACAATCCAACAAAAAGCAAATGAGTCCTCATTAATAAGATCAAGATCTTTTGCAATTCTGTTACGAGCTATAGACGTAATTTGTTCTAATTCTCTTTCTTTTGCACATGCAAAAAAAATACTATCACCTATTTCTGCGTTAGTTTTCTTCATAATTTCTTCCAAAGCTTCACTTGAAAAAAATTTACCGATAGGACCTTTTGCTGAAATTTTTTTTTCTTTTTCAAAAGTAAAGTAAGCTAAACCTGAAGCTCCTTGCTCTTTTGCCCATCTATCTATATTATCAAAAAAACTTCTTGGTTTATCTTTTGTATTTTTTGTTATTATACATCTTACCCTTGATCCTGATTTCACAAGTTTTTTGAAAATTTCAAATGTTACATCTTCTCTCGAAAAAATTTCAGTTATATCATTAATAATTAATGGGTTTCTTAAGTCTGGTTTATCAGTTCCATATTTGATTAATGATTCTGCATATGGTATTTTAGGGAATTCATTGAACATAAGTTTTTTGTTAGAAAATTTTTGAAATGTATTTATTAATAATTTTTCAACTACTCGAAAAATATCTTCCTGTTCTACAAACGACATTTCGAGATCTAATTGGTAAAATTCACCTGGACTTCTATCAGACCTGGCGTCCTCATCTCTAAAACATGGTGCAATTTGGAAGTACTTATCAAATCCCGAGACCATAATAAGTTGCTTAAATTGTTGTGGTGCCTGAGGTAAAGCATAAAATTTTCCAGGATTTAATCTGCTTGGCACAAGAAAATCTCTTGCACCTTCAGGACTGGAAGAGGTAAGAATTGGAGTTTGAAACTCTAAAAAACCTAATTTATTCATTTCACCTCTAATGAAAGAAATTACTTTTGATCTTAATATGATGTTCTCGTGAATTTTTTTTCTTCTTAAATCAATAAATCTGTATTTAAGTCTAATTTCTTCGGAATATTCTTGATCACTAAAAACAGGCATAGGTAATTCCTTGCAGGAACCTAAAATTTCATAATTATCGATAACTACTTCAACTTCACCAGTCTCTATATCTTTATTAATTGTTTCTTTTGATCTATTAATAACTTTTCCTTCAACTTTAATGACGGTCTCAAGCTGTATCTTTTCTAATTCAGAAAAATTAGCATTTTCTTTATCTATTATACATTGAGTTATTCCGTAATTATCTCTTAAATCAATGAACAATAAGTTCCCGTGATCTCTTTTCTTATTAATCCATCCAGAGAGTATAGCTTTGTTATTTACGTCTTTTTTTCTTAACTCGCTGCAATTATGACTTCTATACTTATTCAATCATTCTCCTAAGACTTCTTTTATAATATTCAAATCAATAGATTTTTTCTTTTTTAAACTTATCTCGTCAACTTTATATATGAAATCGAATATTTTACTATAAGATCTATCTATTCTTTTAATCAAGTAATTAATTAACTTTTTGTCTAAAGAAATTTGTCGATCAGACAAGTTTTTTAAAATTAATGCAAATATTAAATCATCATCTGGTTTATCGATACTTTGTAAAAGAAAACTCTTTGCTCTAGATTTTAAATCATTCAAATTAAAGTCAATATTTACTATTGGTTCCTCAGAGGTAACAATAAGATATTTGTTATCTTGATCAATTATATTGATTAAAGTGAAAATCAAATTTTCATCAATCTCTTTTGTTAAATTTTCAATAACTATATTTTGATAAATTTTTATTTCTTTAAGATGCTTATTTTTAAGTGAACTTGAATCTAACTTTATTCCATTAAATTTATTCAAAAAAATGTTAATCAAATGGGTTTTTCCAGAAAATTTTTCACCACTAATGTTCAAAAAATTTTTTTCCCATTTGGGCCAATTATTTAATAAAGTCATGATGTGTTCATTACTTTTCGACACATAAAAATCCCTATCCTCAAAATTTTTTTCATAATCAAATTTAATTATTTCTTGATTATATTCTTTCATTTCAAACTCCAAACTTTATTTTGAGTATTAAAAAAAAGTTTATTATCACTCATAGTTTTTAAAAAAATATTAGGAGTACCATTAAAGATTATTTGATAATAAATAAAATCCCTATCAAATTTAGAAATAGTATAACTATAGATCAAGTCAGTTTTGGCTAAAACTTTTTCAAAATTAATGATTTTTGAATTATCAAAATTACTAGCCTTTACTGTAATAGGTAGCTTTATAGATGTATTTATTTGATTCATATTTTTCCAATAGTCCTCATAAATAATCTTTAAATCATTTACAATCTTTATTGATTGTTCATCATCATTTAAATCAATATTTAAAAAAGATTGATTCTTAATGTTAATATCATCTTTTATTTTTATTCTTGATAAAACTCTCACATCATTTTTACTCTTAAAAAATAAGGCGATTATTGAGTCATTTAAAAAATATTTATCGGTTATTTCTTTAAAATCGTATTCTTCAATAAATTCATACTTGCTTTGAATTAAGTTAATATCCTCAAGATCTTCAGTTAATAAAATATAATCTATTAAATGAAATGTTTCATTTGAGCTATTCCATTTTTCAAAAATTTTGTTTTTTGAGAAAATTAAAAGATTATTTTCATTTTCATCTATTATTATTGGAATAAATAAAAATTTTTTTTTTTTTAATGCTGAAGGAAAAATGTTCTTTTTTTCTAAGAAATAAAAAATTTTTTTTTTATTAAATGAAACTCCTAAACTTACGTGATAGACGTTATCAATAAATTTTTCTTCTTTAACAGTGAATGACTCGATCATTCCTTTTATCTCATTTAATTTTACGTCATCTACTTTTATCTGATCTGATGACTTAACTATTGAAGATATTAATTCAAAAAAAGCTCTTTTAAATCCATCATTAATGACTTCATTTTTATCAAATTTTATCTCAAAAGGCTTTGAAATTTCAATATTATTAATATTGAAAGCTTTAGCATTTAAATTAACTGTGGAAAAAAAAAATAAAATTAGAGATAGAATTGCAAAAAAAATATATAAGATTTTCGAATGAAGAATTTTATTATTAATTTTCATACCGTATAGTAATGAATAAAAACTTATTTACCTATAAAAAAAGTGGTGTAAATATAAAAGCTGCTGATAAATTCGTTAATTTTATCTCATCAGTTTCATCAAGGAAAAAAGGCAAAAAAAAGTTTTCTAATATTGGTAGTTTTGGATCAATTTCTGATATTCCAAAATATATTAAGAATCCAAAAATAGTTGCTTGTACAGATGGAGTTGGAACAAAAGTAGAAATTGCAAACGATTTGAAAAAGTTTAATACAATTGGAATTGATTTAGTTGCAATGAGCGTTAATGATTTAATTGTTCAAGGTGCTAGGCCTTTACTTTTTTTAGATTATATTTCAATTAATAAAATCGACTTAATTAAGATGAAATCAATTATCAAAGGGATTTTAAAAGGGTGTGAACAATCCCAATGTGAGCTAGTTGGTGGAGAAACTGCAGAAATGCCTGGTACTTACGAAAAAGGTAAATTTGATATTGCTGGATTTGCAGTAGGTATTGTTGATAACAAAAATATCTTGAGTAAAAATAAAGTTAAAATAAATGACTTAATAGTTGCTGTTCCTTCAAGCGGTCTTCATTCGAATGGCTACTCGTTAGTGCGTTATCTCTTACAAAAAAAAAGAATTAATTTAAAAAAGAATAAATTTTTAAGAAAAGAACTAATCAGACCTACTAAAATATATGTTAAAGAGATTTTAAGCTTAATTGATAAAAACTTGATTAATGGTTGTGCAAATATAACTGGAGGAGGCTTACCTGAAAATATTAAAAGAGTTATTCCAAAAAATCTAATTGCAGAAATAGATTTGGATAAAATCAAAGCTTCAAAAATTTTTAGTTGGTTAAAAAAAAATGGAATTTCCGATAATGAAATGCTGAAAACTTTTAATTGTGGTGTTGGATTTTGTTTAATTATTAATCCTAAGAAATTTAATAAAATAAGTAAACATTTTTCAAAATTATTTAAACCATATATAATTGGAAAAATCTCTAAAGGACGTAATAAAATTAAACTGAATGGCTCTATTAATTGGATCTAGAAAAAAAAGGACTGCTGTTTTTATTTCTGGAAAAGGAAGCAATCTTAAATCTCTGATAAAATTCTCAAAAAAAAAAAAATCACCAATTTCAATTTGTCTGATTGTTTCTAATAATTACAAAGCAAAAGGTTTGATTTATGCAAATATTTTTAAAATAAAAAAAAAAATATTTAGCTTTAAAAATAAAATATTTGTTGAAAAAAAATTAATTTCAGAATTAAAAAAAAACAAGATAGAGCTTATTTGTTTAGCAGGTTTTATGGAAATTTTGTCAAATCATTTTATAAAAAATTTTAGTGGGAAAATACTAAATATTCATCCTTCTCTTTTACCCAAATATAAAGGATTAAATACACATGACAGAGTTTTAAAAAAAAAAGAAAAATATTCCGGCTGCACTGTTCATTATGTAAACTCTAGGCTAGACGCTGGAAGAATTATTCTTCAAAAAAAAGTCAAAATTTCTGAAAACGAGACATCAAAATCACTTTCAAGAAAAATATTGAAAGAAGAACATAAATTATATCCAAATGCTATATTAAAGATTTTTAATCTCTAAAAAAAAAATCTATCTCTATTTTAGCGTTTTCAATGCTATCAGAACCATGAACTGAATTCTTGTCGATTGATAAGCCATATTTTTTTCTAATCGTACCTTCTTCTGCTTCTTTAGGGTTTGTTGACCCCATAAGTGCCCTGTTTTCCAGAACAGCATTATTTTTTTCTAAAATCATAACCACAATTGGACCTGATGATAAGTAAGAGCACAAATCATTATAAAATGGTTTTGTTTCATGTACTTTATAAAATTTTTCAGCCTCAGATTTTTCAATTTGAATTTTTTTTTCTCTTAATATTGAAAATCCTTTATTTTTGAATATTTCTTTAATTTCGTTATCTAAATTTCTTTCTACTGCATCAGGCTTTATAATAGAAAGAGTTTGTTCAATATTATTCATAATTGTCCTCTATTAACTGACTTAATAATCTTACTCCATACCCAGTTGCACCACCTGAATTTAGAGCACCTCCATACTTTGAAAAAGCCATACCTGCTATATCTAGATGCGCCCATGGAGTTTTGTTC
>CVSM01000038.1 GCA_001180065.1 Candidatus Pelagibacter communis | reverse complement strand
TATTAAATCATAATCTGAGAACATTGCATTATCATAAATTCTATGAGCTTTAAAAATAGAACTTAAAGCTTTTTTGGAAAACGCAACACAAAATTCTTTATTATTTAATTTCGAGAAACCAAGAGATTTATTTAAATAATCAAATTCATCTTTTGTTAATGAACCAAACATTGTGATAAATGAGCCATAATATTTGGGTAAGCTTCCCAACATTTCTTTACAAGTTTTATAAAAAAGATCGTGATAATAATCTACCCAAACATAAAGTAACGAATTATCTTTTTTAAAAAATTTAATTTTTTTTAAAATTACTGAGTCACCTTCCCAGATAACAATTTTTGAACCATCATTTTCAAAAAATTTATGAATAAAAAAAAATTTAAGAAATAATGCATAATACCATTGTAATCGATTTTTAAATTCATCTTTATATTGAAGACTTGTTGATAACTCTTCGAATATATTTTTGAAATCATTAAACTTTATCAATTCATCTTCTGTTATGATTTCATAGTTTTTAGCTGTTAATGCATCTTTAAAAATATCTACATCTATTTTAGGACAAACAACATATAATTTTACATCTTTATATAACTTATTAAACTCAATTAAATTTTCATTAACAATTTTTGCATCTGTTCCTAATGTTACAGTACAAATATTTAATGTTTTAGAATCCATTAAGATAAGGATTTTATAAATGAATTTTTCAAATTTTTTAAATCTTTATTTGATATTTTTTCCGAATATAAACCAATGTAAAAACCGTATTTGTGAATATAGTCAGCATTTTTATAAAGTTTTTGTTTTTTAATATTATATTTTTTTAATGCTGGTTGTTGAGAAAAATCTCCACTAATTATTGGCCTAGTTTCGACTCC
>CVSM01000037.1 GCA_001180065.1 Candidatus Pelagibacter communis | reverse complement strand
AAAAAGTAGGTAAAGTTACGTCTGCTGTATATTCTCCAAGATTAAAAAAAAATATTGCACTGGCGATGGTTGAAATAACACAATCAAAACTTGGAAATAACTTAACTGTTAATATCGATGATGTAAAAGTTGATTCAAAAGTAATTGAGAAACCTTTTTTTGATCCTAAGAAAAAAATTTCTTCTGCTTAAGATTTAATATTATAACCTTTTTTTAAAAGCATGCTTACAATGATCACGCAAATAATTAGAAATAAGATCATAGAAAATATACTAATCCAAATATTAAAATCAGATACTCCATAAAATGAATATCTTAAACCATTAATTAAATAAACTACTGGGTTAAAATATGTTACCGTTTGCCAAAATGGTGGTAGCATATCTAAAGAATACAAACTTCCACCTAAAAAAACCATCGGCGTGATTACTATGGTCGGAACAACTGACATTTGCTCAAAGTTAGAGCTCATTAAACCTATTAGAAATCCAAATAATGCAAAAGTAAAAGCTACTAATATTAATATCATGATC
>CVSM01000036.1 GCA_001180065.1 Candidatus Pelagibacter communis | reverse complement strand
TCCTGCCAATTAAAATTGGATTTATTGATTATGAAAAACCCGATTAAATTTATTCAAGAAGTTAAACAAGAAGCATTTAAAGTCACATGGCCAACAGGTAAGGAAACTTTACAGGGTGCTTTGATGGTTTTTTTGATGGCATTAGTTATGTCTTTATTTTTTCTTTTATTAGATCAAGTTTTAAAATTTTTTTTAGAATTATTACTAAAGGTAAGTATTTAATGAAAAATTGGTATATCGTTCAATCGCATTCGAGTTTTGAGAATAAAGTTGCTAGTTTAATTAAAGAAGAGGCTGATAAAGCAAAAATATCTGAAAAATTTGAAGAGATTATTGTACCAACACATGACGTAACAGAGGTTAAAAGAGGAAAAAGAGTACAAAGAAAAAAGAAATATTTTCCAGGATATGTGCTAATTAAAAGTGAGATGGATAATAGTATTTATCACATGATTAAAAATATAAAACGAGTTAGTGGTTTTCTTGGCTCAAAAGGAATACCAGTTCCAGTTTCAGATAAAGAGATTGAAAAAATTTTAGGGCAAATAAAAGATGGTGTAGCTCAACCAAAATCTGGTATAGAGTACAGTGTTGGAGAAAAAGTTCAGGTTGTTGATGGACCTTTTGCCTCTTTCAGTGGAATGGTGGAAGATGTTGATGAGGAAAAATCAAGACTAAAAGTTTCAGTGTCTATTTTTGGTAGACCAACACCTGTTGATTTAGAATATAATCAAGTGGAGAAAACAAGTTAATATGGCAGCAAAAAAAGAAATAAGTGGATTTATAAAATTACAGATTAAAGGTGGTCAAGCAAATCCTGCACCACCAGTTGGACCTGCTCTGGGACAAAGAGGTGTTAATATCATGGAATTTTGTAAAGCTTTTAATGATAAAACAAAATCATTAGCTGGTAAACCAGTTCCAGTTGAAATCACAGTTTACAAAGATAAAAAATTTGATTTCAAGATTAAATCTCCACCGGCTTCTTTTTTTATTCGCGAAGCAGCAAAATTAAAAAGTGGTTCTAAAGAACCAGGTAGAAATATAGTAGCGTCAATAACAAAAAAACAAGCTGAGGAAATTGCAAAACAGAAAATGAATGATTTAAATGCTATAGATTTAGAACAAGCTGTAAAGATAATTGCTGGTTCAGCAAGATCAATGGGTATTGAGGTAAAAGAATAATGATATCAAAAAGATTTAAAAATTTACCTGAAAAGACTTCTGAAATGCCTGCAGAGGTAATTGAGAAGTTGATCCCTGTGATTAAAAAAAATTGTACAACAAAATTTGATGAATCAGTAGATTTAAGCTTTCAGATAAATAATAAACAAAAAAAAAATGAAATTAATATCAGAACAGTTATAAATCTTCCTGGTGGTACCGGAAAAAATGTTAAAGTAGCTGTTGTTTGTGAGGATGCAAAAGTATCAGAGGCTAAAGAAGCGGGCGCTGATATTGTTGGAGGAGATGATTTCATAGAAAAAATAAAAAGTGGGGTCATTAATTTTGAAAAATTAATTTGTACACCTTCAATGATGATTAAATTATCTAAGTTAGGAAAAGTTTTGGGTCCAAAAGGATTAATGCCAAATCCAAAATTAGGATCAGTAACAGAAAATCTTAAAACTGCAATTTCAGATGCTAAATCAGGTCAAGCAGAAATTAGGAATGACAAAGATGGAAATATTGGAGTAAGTATTGGTAAAAAGTCATTTAAAGATGACCAACTAATTAAAAATTATAATGCTATATTAGAGTCTTTGGAAAAAGAAAAATCTAATAATACTATTAAAGGTGATTTAATTAAATCTGCCTTTATTACATCAACGATGGGTGTTTCTTATAAGCTTAAAATTGGTAAAAATATTTAATTATTATGATGAATAAAGAACAAAAAAAAGATTATATAACTAAAATGACTTCGCAATTTGAAAACAGTAAAGCTGTTATGGTTACCCATTACCAAGGCTTAACCATGCCTCAATTAGATGAGTTAAGATCAAAAATGAGAGAACATGGAATTGTTTTTAAGATTACAAAAAATAGAATTACTAAATTAGCTTTAGAAAAAACTAAATGTAAAGATTTATCAAAACTTTTTACAGGCCCAACAGCTGTGGCGTTCGGTGAAGATGCAATAATGTCTGCACGAATCTTATCAAAATTTGCTAAAGATAATGAAAATCTAAAATTAATTGGTGGAATAATGGACAATGAAATTTTAGATCAAGCTGGAGTAATGAATGTAGCAAATTTACCTACTTTAGATGAAGCTAGAGCCAATATTGTGGGTATTTTGAATGCTTCTGCTTCAAAATTGGTAAGTATTTTACTTGCACGATCGGAAAAAATGAGTAATTTACCCCCAGAAATTTCTGAAACACAACCTAAAGAGTAGTACATATGCCTGATTTAAATAAAATTATCGAAGATTTATCAAAACTAACTGTTGCTGAAGCAGCAGATCTTTCAAAACAATTAGAGGAAAAATGGGGAGTTACACCTATGGCAGCAGCAGCTCCGGC
>CVSM01000035.1 GCA_001180065.1 Candidatus Pelagibacter communis | reverse complement strand
CCCACGTCCGCAATGGTTATTACGAAATTCGTTTATCGTCGTAGTTGGCAAGCCAACAGTATTAATATAAAAGCTATTAATAAAGATTCAATAAAAATCATGAAATTAACAAAAGAACAATCTAAAGAGATTAAAGATCAACAATCCCAACAAAATCACACAAAAAGGGTCACTGCTCCAGAACTTGAAAAAATTTTATATGAAGCAATGCCAGCACTTGATCATGGTTTTGTAAGAGTGGTTGATTATATGGGTGACGATACATCAATAGTTCAATCTGCAAGAGTCTCATATGGAAAAGGAACTAAACAAGTTTCTACAGATTCTGGGTTAATTAAATATTTAATGAGGCATTGGCATAGTACACCATTTGAAATGTGTGAAATAAAATATCACGTTAAACTTCCAATTTTTATTGCTAGACAATGGATAAGACATAGGACTGCAAACGTGAATGAGTATTCAGCCAGATATTCTATTTTAGATAAAGAATTTTATTTACCTTCAGTTGAAAATTTAGCGGCTCAATCATCAAGTAATAGACAAGGAAGAGGAGAAATAATTGAAGGTGAGCAAGCAAAAGAAGTTTTGGAACTTTTGAAAAATGATGCTGAAAGAACTTATGATAATTATGAAATGATGCTAAATGAAAGATTTGATGGTACCACTATTGATAAAAATAAAAAAGGCTTAGCAAGAGAATTAGCTAGAATGAACTTAACTTTAAATACCTATACGCAGTGGTATTGGAAAACAGATTTACTTAACTTGATGAATTTTTTAAGACTTAGAGCAGATAGTCACGCTCAATATGAAATAAGAGTTTATGCAGATATAATGTTGGATACTGTTAAAAAATGGGTACCCATAACATACGATGCTTTTATGGATTACAGAGTTGGTGGAACAGAAGTTTCTGCTAAAGGAAAATTAATTATAAAAAAACTTATTAAAGGTGAAGATGTTAATGTTGAAAGTTCAGGTCTTTCAAAAAGAGAGTGGAATGAACTTATGATTGCTTTTGATCTTAAAGATAAGATTATTTAATTTATTTTAATTATTAATTAGCTTATATTTTAGTAGTATGTTTTTTATATCGCACAGAGGAAATATAAATGGTCCTAACCCTGTTGATGAAAATAAAGTTCAATATATTAATGATTGTCTTGATAAAAATTTTGATGTTGAGATAGATTTATGGTTTAAAAAAAACCAATTTTATTTGGGTCATGACGAACCTCAATATGAAGTAGGACTAGATTATTTAAGTAATAAAAAATTTTGGATTCATTGTAAAAACCTAGAGTGTTTTTATGAATTAAGTAAATATGATTTAAATTATTTTTGGCATGAAAAAGATAAGATAGTTATTACGAGCAAAGGTTTTTTTTGGAATTATCCTGGTACAAAACTTGATAGAAATAAAAGTATTAACGTTCTCCCAGAGCGTTCAAAAGAATTTGATAACACCCTGAATTTTAAGGGTATATGTTCAGACTATATTTCTAAATATAAAAAAATAGTAGAAAAAAGTTAAAAAAAAAGTGAAAAAAAAAATTCAGCTTATAATTCCTGTTGCTGGTCCTAATAATGAATTTTCAAAACTTGGAAATCATAAACTTTTATTGGATATAAATAAAAAAAAATTGATACAATGGGTTCAGTTATCTAGGCCATACGATTTGTCAAAGGGTTTGTTTATTTTTCATAAAGCACATGAAAAAAAATACGATCTTGTAAAAAATATTTCTAGAGCCCTTGGGAAAAAAATTAAATTTCACTTGTTAGATCAATTTACAGAAGGCTCACCACAAACTGTAATGAAAGTTCAAAAATTAATTTCATTGGATCAACCAATTTTAATTGATCTTTTAGATCAATATTTAGATTTAAAGAAATTTTATGAATATTGTTTAGAAAAAAATTTTGATGGTTGTGTGCCAATTTTTCAATCACTTTATTTTGATAGGGGATATGCTTTGATGGATACAAAAAATAATATTAAAAAGATATCTGAAAAAGATAAAATACCGATATCTACAAATTCAACCGGCTGTGTTAGTTATTTTAAAAAAGCAAAAGATTTTTTTTATTTTTCTGATTTAATGATCAAAAATAAAAAAAAATCATCTAATGGGAAATATATGATTACTTTGGTATATAATGAAATGATTAAAAAAAAATATAAAATTAAAGGTTATAATTGTGAATTTGTTACTTCATTAGGAAGTGTTAATAGTATTAAATCTTTTTATGAAAATTGTAGATTAATCAAATATTAAATATTTATGGAAAAAAAATTTGATAATTTTTTGTTTAATGCGAGTGTTGATAAATCACGCTATTTTATTGCTAAATATTATCTCAAGAGCAATGATATGCTCAAAGCTGCCGAAGGTATTGCAATAGGTCAATCAATTGGAAATCCTAATGTTAGATTAGATAGCGAAACTGCAGAATTACTTGAAAATCATCTTTCTGTAATTTTAGATCACCCTGAAAATTTAAAGAATAGAAAAGAAGGTGAAGTTAAAATTGCTTTTCCAATTAAAAATTTTGATTTGGAGAGAGATGGTATTACACAATTAACATGTGCTCTTATGGGTGGGCAGATGGATATTGAGGTAATTTTAGGATGTAGATTGATAGATGTAGAGTTCCCTGAAATTTTTTTAAAAAACTTTAAAGGTCCAAAAATTGGAATGGATGAAATTAAAAAAAGAACTAATTGTGAAAATAGACCTCTATTAGGTGGAATTGTTAAACCAAAAACTGGATTGGATATATCAACATTAAAAGAAGTTTGTGCAAAAATGGTTAGAGGAGGCGTTGATTTTATTAAAGAGGATGAAATATTGGGAAACCCATCTTGCTGTCCATTTGAGGAAAGAGTTAAAATTGTAAACGATGTTGTTCAAAATGAAGCTGCAAAATTAAGTAAAGAGGTTTTTTATGCTCCGTGTGTAAACTCAGACTTACCTTATCTATTACATAGAATAGAATTTTTAGTAAAAAATAATGTTAAAGCTTACCATTTAAATATTTGGTCAGGATTACAAATGTATAAATATTTGAGAAGCTATGATTTTGATATAGCAATGCATTATCAAAAAAGTGGAGATAGAGTTTTGACTGATAAGAACAATGCGTATTCAATTTCTTGGACAGTGCTTTTAAAATTTGCAAGGATATCAGGTGCAGATTTTATACATGCAGGTATGTGGGGTGGATACTTATCAGATACAAAAAACGATCTTTCTGAGTGGATGTCTATTTTAACATCAACCCATGATCTTGGATTTAAGAAAACAGTTCCATCTTTATCATGTGGAAGTCATCCAGGATTAGTTGATTCAACTGTAAAAAATTTTGGAAAAGAAGTTATGATGAGTTTAGGGGGTTCTTTGCATGGACATCCAAAAGGGACTATTGCAGGTGCTAAAGCAATGCGTCAGGCATTTGATTTAAATAAACAAGAAAAAAAAGATACTTCAGAATTTAAAGAGTATAACGAAGCTGTTGAAAAATGGGGTTATGTAAATGATTAATGTAGTAATTCCTATGGCTGGAAAAGGTCAAAGATTTTTAGAGAAAGGAATTAAAACACCCAAACCTCTTATTCAAATTAATTCTAAACCCTTTATATCACATGTAATTGATAGCGTAAATTTTGATCAAGCAAACTTTTTTTTCTTAATAAGAGATGAACATTTAAAAAATAAAAATTTTGATGAAATTTTTAAAACTAAAAAAATAAATTACAAAATTATACCAATTAAAAAAGATACAGAGGGTGCAGCTTGTACTGTATTATTGGGGTTAAATGATACTAATAAAGATCTCCCTCTGATTGTAAAAGATTGTGATCAAGTAATGAATTGGTCAAAAAAAAATTTTTTAGAATTTGTGCAAAGAAAAAATAATGATGGGGTTTTGGTAACTGTGCCAACAAAAAATCCAGGCTTTTCTTATGTTGAACTACACGATGATATGAGTGCTGTTTTAAGAACAAAAGAAAAAGAAGTAGTTAGTTCATTTGGAAACACTGGATGTTATTACTTTAATAAAACATCAGAATTCGAACACTATACAAATTTAATGATTAATAAGAATATAAGAGTTAAAAATGAATTTTATGTGAGTCAAGTTTATAATGAGTACATACTTGATAATAAAAAAATATTGCATTACCCAATAGTTGAAATTTTCTCAATAAATACTCCAGAGGAGCTTTCAATTAATAAACAGACTATTGTTAAATTTCTCTCAAGTAAAAAATAAAACTTGTTTTAAAGATTAAATTTTTTCAAAATTCTTAATTTATATTTAATATATTTTAGATGAAACTTATCAATAAGAGGGATAAAAGCTTTTTTTGTAGGTTTAAGTTCATAATTTTTATGAGATTTATTTTCAACACCATATAAATCAACGTTAAAATTTTTTATAATTTTTATTTTTAAAGAATTACTTCTAACAAGATGATAGAAAAAATATTCTGAACTTAAAGGTCTTGATTCACTGATAAAATTTTTAAGATCTTTTATACAATTTTTTATTTTTAAAAAGGTTTTAAAATTAGCAATAAAAAACATATCATTAAGACCTCGGTTGTGAAAATTTTCAGGAAAAATTATCTCATTATCATTTAAATTGTTAATATTTTTTGAAATATCAATTTTTTCACTTTCTGAAAATAGATCGCCTCTAAATCTACATACGTAATCAAAATTTAAAAGATTTTTATAACAATACTCTTCTAGAAATTTAATATTTTCAGAAATGGAATGCCACATATGAAAAATATTTTCTAATTTATAACTTCTATTTTCTTCACCAAAAACATACTTAATTTTTGAAATTTCTTGTGACCAATCATTTTGTTCAATTAATTTTATCTCATCTACAAAATAAGTCTTTTTAAATTGTTCATAATCTGATTGATTAGCCCATAACGAAGAAATAATTTTAAAATCATAGTCTTGGAAAAGATTTTTTAAAAACTCATAATTTCTATCGTCATATCTAGCCAATCCAGACAATAGAATTGCTACTTTTTTTCTCATTAATTTTTATAAATATTTTTTTTTTATTTTTTCTGCTAATTCTACATATTTAATTGAAATCTTGTGATCAGGAAATTTTTCAACAATTGGCATACCTTCGTCTCCACATTTACCAACATCAGAATTTATAGGAATTTCTCCTAAAAATTCTTTATTAAATTCTTCAGAAGTTCTTTTGACACCCCCATCTCCAAAGATATTATATTTTTTACCATCATTACCAATAAAATAACTCATGTTGTCAATTAGTCCTAAAATTTTTACACCAAGTTTATCAAACATTTTAATTCCTCTTATAACGTCTAGCAAAGCAACTTCTTGGGGGGTCGAAACTATAATCGCCCCATCCATTTGAATTTCTTGAGAAAAAGTTAATTGAGTATCCCCAGTCCCTGGAGGCATATCAACTATTATAAAATCTAAATCTTGCCAATTTACTTTTTGTGTAAAAGTTTTAATTGCACTTGTCACCATTGGACCACGCCAAATCATAGGAGTTTGTTGGTCAGTAAGAAAACCAATAGATATACACTGAAGGTCATACTTGATTATAGGTTCTAATTTTTGTCCATCACTTTTTGGTTTTTCACTTATTCCTAACATTTTGGGTATTGATGGACCGTAAATATCCGCATCCAATAAACCAACTTTACATCCCACTTTTTTTAATGCTAAAGCTAGGTTCGTTGCAAAAGTAGATTTACCAACACCACCTTTTGCACTTGAAACAGCAATCGTAAACTTAGTACCTTTAATTGGATTTTTTACGGGCACTTTTCTAGTCATTTTTGCTCGCATTGCGTCACTAAATTCTGGTTTTTCCTTTGGCATAACTAGATCATAACTTGTTTTTCCATATAAAGACATTATATAGATTGCCGTATGTCAGATGATTTTAGACAAAGTGGA
>CVSM01000034.1 GCA_001180065.1 Candidatus Pelagibacter communis | reverse complement strand
TGAAGAATATTTTTTTTCAATAAGAAACTTTGCTGCGCATATGTAATCTTCGAAAGTATTTTTTTTGTTAAGAAGCTTTCCTTCTTTCCACCATTTCATTCCTCTTTCCATTCCACCTCTGATGTGTGCGGTTACCCAGATGATATCTCTATCAATCAAACTAAACTTTGTTGAAGAAAAATCTGGTGTCATTGAATTTCCATATGATCCATAACCATATAAAAGTAGATTTGCAGATCCATCAATTTTGGTTTTTTTGTGTCTGGTTATTGTAATTGGAACTAATCTTCCATCATGAGAAGGGCATTCTAATCTTTCAACAATATAATCACTTGGATCATGACCTGATGGAATTTCTTGTTCTTTGATTATTTTCTTCTTTTTTGTTTTTAAATTATAAAGATAAGTTTTACTTGGTGTTTTAGGAGAGGAATAGGATAAATAAACTAAATCAGTATTTTTATCTCTTTGTATTAGTGATACGCTAGGAACAATTACATGTTCATCAGTAAAATTTAATTCTTCTTCGACCCCTGTTTGATTATTTTTTACAAACAATTTTCCAAGAGCATTAGATTTTTCTCCTCTAATGACCCAATCATCTAAAAAAACTAATCCACCAATTAAAACTTCATTTTTGGCCGCAATATAATCTTCCCAATTTTGATTATTTAAATCTGAGCATCTTTCGATTTTAAAATCTTCAGCATTTTCATTAGTATGACAGTAAAAATTATTTTTCCATGAATTTACTGAGTAAATTATACCCTTTTGTCTTTTTTTAATTAATTTTGGTTTTGGTTTATCTTCATTCACTCCAAAATAATACTGTTCGGACGTGTTGTGATCTGAAGTTGTAATAAAAAAATATTTTTCATCTGAACTTAAACTAATACCGACTGTAAAGGCTTCACTTTTCTCATCAAAAATAAGTTCATCATTTTTACTGGGTGAACCAATTTTGTGTCTAAAAATTTTTCTGGGCCTATGAAACTCATCAAGTTTAGAATAAAAAAAATATTTATCATCTAAACTAAATGTAATACTTCCACTGGTTTCTTCTATTTTTTCTGTAACTAATTTTTTAGTCAAAATATCTCTTATAAATATTGTAAAATATTCAGACCCTCTCAAATCTAGAGAATAACCTAAATATTTATCATTATAGCTCACCTCTAAGTCGCCAACACCAAAATATTCAGTATTCAATTTTTCTTTCTCCTTATCACCATTCCATATTTCCTCTACTTTATCTGCATCAATTTTTTTTCTGAGTTTTATAGAATAATTTCCTTTGGTAGTTGTTTTTGACCAATATTCATATTCTTTATCTTTATATTTCAGAGATTCATCATCTAATTTAATTCTACCTTTAATTTCATCAAATAAAATTTTTTGGAATTTTTTTGTATCTTTTAGATTGTGTTCTGTAAAATTATTTTCTTCCTCAAGATATTTTCTTACATCAGGCAACAATTTGGTATTATCTTTTAAAACTTCGAGAATATTCTCCTGATGTATCCAACTGTAATTGTCTTCCCATGTTGTATTGTGACAAGATTTTATCTCTGGTTTTTTTTTAAGTTGTGGTATTTTCATTAAGATAAAAATATATGAATATAATAATTTATACAGTGGTTATATTAACCATTTTTTATTTTCTTTTACGCTTTGTAACTAAAATTTCATCAAAAAAAATTTCAAAAGGCCTTAGATTTCTGATTATAGTGGGATTGATAGTTTTAGCAGTTTTATTTGCTATTGGAGGAAAATTTTTGTTAACCTTACCTCTGACTTTGGCAAGTTTAGCTTTATTGAAACTAAAAGGTTTATCTATTTTTCAATTAATTTCTCTTTTTAGACTTATTCAAACGTTAAGAAGATCTGGTCGTTTTTCTTTTAACCAAACAGGAACCAATAATGTATCATCTATATCAGTTTCAGAGGCATACAAAATTTTAAATTTAGATATGAATAAAAAAGTTACCAAAGAGGATGTTAATAAAGCCTATATTAAAATACAAAAAAAGATCCATCCTGACATTTCTCCTGAAACCTCAAGATTATCTTCAATTGTTAATGAGGCTAAAGATATTGTACTAAACGATATTTCTTAATTAATAATTTCTATAAATTTCTCAAAAATTTTTTGTGGATCTATTTTATCTTTACCTAAAGTGTTATGTGTTACTGTTTTTTCTCCCTCTGGAACTATTGGAAACATTTTTGTACTATAATTTCCATAAATTAAGGGAGTATCAGCCATTAAAGTAATCGTCTTAATTCCTAAGGCCGAGGATAAATGACTAAAGCTCGAGTCATTACAAATGGATACATTACAAATCTTAATTAATGGTAAAATCTCACTAATAGTTAAATTATCTAAACGAGTGCAATAATTTTTGAATTTAGATTGTAAAATCTGATTTAGTATTTCCTGTTCTTCATTAGCCTTACCTGTTGCAAGAAAAAATTTACAATTTTTTATATTTGATATTTTATCAATTACACTTAAAAAAGTTTTTGCAGGAATTCTTTTTGTAGGTCCTGAGCCACCTATGCCTAAGAGAATATTCATATTATTTTTATCTATTTGAAATTTTTGCTCTACCTTGGAAATTGAGTCATCATCTATTTGTATCTCAGGATCTTCATTAACTTCTAAATCCAAATTTTCTTTAAAGAATTTTTTAGGAGCCTCAGTTATGTGTTGTTTATTTTTTGTGAACAATGGATATTGGTAAATTTGTGAAATACCAGATATTTTAGCAACTAAGTTAAATCTTAAAGATGAATTAAAAATAAAAATTTTATCAAACTTATATTTTTTTAAATCGGTTGCTAATTTAAAAATACCAAAAAAACCACCATGTCTATTTTTTATTTTATTATCTCTTTCTAGTGTCAGAATTTTATCAATATATTTTGTCTGGTGCAAATATTGATTGGCTTTAGAGTTTTCTTTTACCAATATACTTATTGGTGAATTAAATTTTTTGGACAAAGCCTTAATAAATGGTAAGAAAATTACAGTATCTCCAATACCCATTCTGCTCTGAACTGCTAATATTTTCATATAGTATTTATAAACTTTACTGAGTATATTTTTATATAAATTTTTATTATGACAAAAATAAGTGGAATTTTTGCTGCTTCAATGTCAGTGCTTAACAACGATTTAAGCCTGAATGTAGAAAAAACAATAATGCATGCCGAGAAGCTTATCGATCAAGGTT
>CVSM01000033.1 GCA_001180065.1 Candidatus Pelagibacter communis | reverse complement strand
TGAACCAATCCCAATAGTTGTTTTATTTTTTACTAAAACAATCGCATTAGATTTAACGTATCTACAAATATTAAATGCAAAAATTAAATCATCAAGTTGTAAATTGTTCGGTTTTTTTTTTGAGACAAATCGAAAATCTTTTTTTGAAAATATTTTTTTATCTTCAGTTTGCAATAAAATCATGTCATTAAATGAATGAAATTTTAAAGTTTCACTAAATGAAAAATTTGAAACATCAATAACTCTTAAATTTCTTTTTAATTTAAAAATTTTTAAAGCTTCTTTTTCAAAACCATTACCTATTATTACTTCAAGAAAAATTTTATTTAACTCTAAAGCTAATTCTTTATTGACTCGAAAATTACAGGAAACTATTCCACCAAAGGCACTTATAGGATCGCAGGCTAATGCTGATCTATAACTATCTAGTTTATTTTTATGAATAGATGCACCACATGGATTAGTATGTTTTATAATAACTGTTCCAGTATTTTTTGGGAATGTTTTTGAAATGGTCAAAGCAGCAAATATATCGTTATAATTGTTAAAACTAAGTTTTTTTCCTTGAATTAAATCTAATTTCAATTCTCCGTTTTGAGAATAAATAGATGCATTTTGATGAGGATTTTCACCATATCTAAGTTTTTCAATTAAATTTGCTTGAATGATTTTTTTTTCTGGAAAAGAAACATTTGTAATATTGCTAAAATAATTTGAAATTAAAGTGTCATAATAAGCAGTTTCAGTAAACGCTATTTGAGACATTTTTTTTCTAAATTCAATTGATGTGGTTCCTTTATTATTCTTCAATTCGTTTATTAATTCTGAATATTGTTTTGTTGATGTAATAACAGTAACATCATAATAATTTTTTGCAGCAGCTCTAACTAAAGTAGGGCCACCTATATCAATATTTTCAATAATTTTTTTATGATTAATTGATTTTTTGAGAGTTTCTTTAAATGGATAAAAATTTGCAATAACAAAATCAATCTTTTCAAAATTATTTTTCTTTATATCTTTTAAATGTGACTTATTATTTCTTTTAAAAAGAATACCCGCATGAATTTTTGGATGTAAAGTTTTAACTCTACCTTGAAGAATTTCGTTAAATCCAGTAAAATTGGAAACTTCTATACATTTGTATTTAAGTTTTTGAATTTCTTTAAAAGTACCACCAGAACTAATTATCTTAATATTATTTTTCTTTAAAATATCTAAAATAGGTTTCAAGTTTGATTTATCAAATACTGATATTAAGGCAAAACGTTCTTTTTTCATTATATTCTTTTAATCTCCCATTTAATATTTTCTATTTGGTTGTTTGAAACTCCAGAGATGAAAATATTTTGATTTTCAGTATATAAATTTTTATTACCAAAATATAAACCATTATCGATATTAATGTCATAATTTTCACATGTGAATTTCCACCCTTCATCACTCAATTCAATAAGTATTGTTTTATTATCTTGTGTTTTCATCAATTTAACATTTGGTTCAACATGAAATCTAATATCGAACTTATAATTATTTTTTGTTTTTTTTATTATCTTATCTAAACCCAAAAAAGCCATTTGATCTGGAAAAAATTCTATTTCTCTTTCGTGAATGGAATTATATTTTTTTAAATAACCATCATGAGATGCATTAATTTTCCAATAAGTTTTTTCGAAAATAACATTTTTTTTCAAAATTTTTAAATCTTTTTGAACCAACCAAAATTTTCCTTTCTTAAAAAATTTACAAGATGAATTATCATCAATTGTTAATGTGCTTTGTGCTGCAGTCGATTTCGACAATTTATTAAGATGTGATTTTTTTTTTTTAAAATAACCACAGTTAGTTATTAGTTTTTTTCCATTAGAAATGATTTCAAATGATAAAGCGCCGGCTTGATAATTTTCTGAAAATTTTAAATTTGGTGATGGGCCAGTATCCATCGTTAAAATCATTTTTTTATTTTTTAAAACTGTATAACCACCAAAATCTTGACTTTCATTTTTGAAAGTATAGCCTAATTGTTTTAAGTAATTATCGAAATTAGAATTATTTGAGATATTATTTCCATTAAATAAAAAATTAGTCTCTAAATTTTGACTAAGAAAGGCGTAGCCTTGTCCAAGATAATAAATTGTCTCCTCAATATGTTCTGGCACATTATTTTGGGATTCTTTGAACCATTCTTTAATCAAAATTAAATACTTTAAATAAAAAGTGAGTTGTTTAATGTCTCTCGATTTTGGAAAACTATAATTATCTAAAGTAAATTTTGTGATTTTTTTTAATATAGTTGATCCAAATGCTAGATATCTACTTTCATTTTGATAGCAAAGACCAACTAAAATAATTGAAGCACATCCAACAAGTTTATCTTCAATTTGTTCAGATTTTTCAATCTCATTTATTAAATGATTGGTTTGTTTTTGAATAATATAATTGAAACTCTCCCTGTACTCCTCATTACTTTCTTTGTAAGTAAGGTTATGGCAAGACAACCAAGCAATAATTCTTTTTGCTGTAACATCGAAATCCCAGCTCCTATGATTATATCTTTTATTACAACTTATCCATTTAGATATGACAGATTGGGCAATATGTTTTGATGATTTTAAGTCTAAACCAAAAAACCAATAAAAATTGTGTAAATTTTTAAATTCTTTTTTAGGTAAATTATTTTGTGACCATATTTCATTAATCGAAAAATCCTCAATTTTAATTTTTTTTTTTTGATACTTAATTAATGATGAAAGTAGGTATGGACTTGGTTCATATACAATTTCGGTATTATATATTTTTGAAATTTTTTTATCGTAAAACTGAGAACTTTTATAAAATTTATTAAACTGATTGAAAAAATTGAAAAAAAAATGACTTATAGAAACCATGAATTTATTTTGATTTTAATAATTCAATATTTTTCTTTATATCTCCATTATTACTCTTAAAAATTGTAGTACCTGAAACAAGTATATTTGCACCAGCCTCTATCGCAGATTTTGAGTTTTCAAAATTAATTCCACCGTCTATTTCAATATCAAAATTAAGTTTTTTTTCATTTTGAATTTTTTTTAAATCTTTTATTTTTTCCAATACTTTAGGCATAAACTTTTGTCCTCCAAACCCTGGATTAACACTCATTATTAAAACTAGATCAATCTGATCTAAGTATTTTGTTATTACATCAATTTTTGTTTCAGGATTAAGAGAAATTCCAACCTTTTTTTTTAATTCTTTAATCTTTAATATTGATGATTGAAGATTGTCTGTTGCTTCGGGGTGTATTGTTATGATATCCGCCCCTGCTTTTGAATAAGCTTCAATATATTTGTGAACAGGTGAAATCATTAAATGAACATCAAAAATTATAGAAGATTTTGTTTTTAAAGAACTAATTACTGGAGGTCCAATAGTTAAATTAGGAACAAAGTGGCCATCCATAACATCAACATGTATCATATCTGCTCCTGCTTCCTCCAATCTTTTGATTTCATTACCCAATTGACTAAAGTCAGC
>CVSM01000032.1 GCA_001180065.1 Candidatus Pelagibacter communis | reverse complement strand
TAAAAAAGTTGAAAGAAATTATCTTGAAATCAATTCTGTCTCAGAATTAAATGAGACAGGAATTAACTCAGAAAAATTTGAGGTAAAACTTATTAAACCAGCGGATTTTCAAATTAATAGGTTTTTTTATAAAAATATTGGTAAAAAGTACCATTGGGTTGACCGACTAACTTGGACAGAAAAACAATGGATTGAATATGTATGCGATCGAAAAGTTAGAACTTACATATTAAAATATGAAAATGATTTAGCTGGTTATTTTGAATTAATAATACACAATGATAAAAGTGAAGTTGAAATTGCATATCTTGGATTACTTGAAGAGTATTTTAATAAAAAATTAGGTTCCTATCTTTTGTCCTCAGCAATTAAAAATTCATTTCTGGAAAAACCCAAGAGAGTTTGGGTTCATACTTGTTCTTTAGATCATAAAAATGCTCTTAATAATTATATTGCCAGGGGGATGAAAATCTTTAAAAAAGAGACTGTATCAATATAACTAATTTTGTTTTGGAATTTTAAATAAGTTTTTCTTTAATTTTTGATTTTTAACTATCGAAGAAATAAAAGTTATACTTAGGTTTTGGTAAATATCTAATGTTTGCCAACCAATAAGTTCATAATTATTTTTATCAAAAAAAATATTAATTTCGTCGTCTTTTTCAGAAAAACTATAGTTGATAAACTTATCTTCAATTATTCTTTCATCTGAATTATTTATCGCACTTATTAAAAAATTTTTATCTAAAATTAAATTTAATGGAGTTTTGTCTAACGGATATAGATAGTAACTACTTAAACTTTTGATAACAAGTGATTTTCCATTTGAAACTAATATTTTTTTATTTTTTTTGTTATATTTACAAAAAATTTTTTTTGGGTATTGAATAATACATTCACCATTTTCAGTTTTTCCATTTATATTTTGTTCAAATTTAAAAAATATATTGTCAATTTTATTTAAATTATGAATAATATTCTCCTTTACGGATGCTAATACTTCGCTATTAAATAGTAAAAAAAATAATATAAATAGATATTTTTTCATTAAAGTACATCACGTTTTCCAACATGATTTGCTTTACTAACTATTCCTTCTTCTTCCATCATATCTATTATTCTTGCTGCTCTATTATATCCAATTTGTAACTTTCTCTGTAAAAATGATGTGGAGGCTTTACCTTCTGTTTTGATAATATCAAGTGCTGCTTGATAAAGTTCATCTTTATCCCCAAGATTTTTTGATCCTTCACTAAGTTCTTTTTCATCAACAAAGTTTAA
>CVSM01000031.1 GCA_001180065.1 Candidatus Pelagibacter communis | reverse complement strand
AGCTTCTAAAAGTTGTTGTATTGTAACGTTTGGTATCTTCATATTTATTCCCGGTTAAGCCACCACAGTAATTTCCAAAAAATGGACCGGAGGTATAAAACCATTAACTGTGTGCGTATTTGTTTAATTTGGAGAGTGTTTACAAAAATTTTTTTTAATAAACAAGTGTTAATTAACTTATTATAGCAGATATTTCCTTATTTCTGATAAGATTAACAGTTTTTCGGTCAATTTTTCTATTATTTTCTAACTGAAAATTAAAATTATCATGTTGATCACTTAATTTAATCTTTATTATTGTATCACCCATTTTAGGCAAATATTTTGAAATTTCTTCCAGTTCTTTAAGTGATTTAAGATTAAACGTAACTTGATTAATTGGTTTATTTAAAATTTCTTTTAATGATGCAATTTTTTGAACATTAATTCTTTTAAATCTATTATCATCATTTGAAATTGATTTAACTAAAGTTAAAATTAAAGAACCTCCTTCTTTTAGAATCTCGCGATTAACCTCCAGTACATCTGAAAAAATAAATAATTCAAAAACACTAGTTAAATCTGTTAATTTTAAGACAGCGTAAGAATTTCCTTTTGCAGTTTTTCTTTCTTGAACTTTTAATAAAGTTGCAGCAATATTTGTCTCCTTAAATTCATCATTGTTATTAAATTTTTGATAATCAAAAATATTATAATCATCAAATATTTCTTTATATTGATTTAAAGGATGATCAGAAATAAAAAAACCAACTGCTTCAAACTCCTTAGCTAATCTATCTTCAAATTTCCAATCATCAATGTTAGTAATTATTTCATTTTCTTGATTTTCATTCTCTCCAAATAAATCTATCTGATTGGCAATCTTATTTTCAAATATATTTTTTGACTTAGTAATTAAATTTGGTATTGAGTTAAATATTGATTGTCTATTTGATGTAAATTTATCAAATGCACCAGATTTTACTAAACCTTCTAATTGAAGCTTGTTAATGTCTTTTGGTTTTACACGATTTATAAAGTCTGTAATGGATTTAAATTTTCCATTTTTTAACCTTTCATTAACTATATTAGATATAGCTTCATAACCTACAGCTTTAATACCACCTAAAGCATAATAAAATTTTTCGTTTTCTGTTCTGAAATCTGCAAAACATTCATTAATATCTGGTCTAATTATTTCTATGTCTAATCTTTTAAGCTCCTCATAAAATTCACTTAATTTGTTTTGATTTGAAATATCCATTGTCATTGATGCTGCTATAAATTCTTTTGGATAATAAGTTTTTAAAAAAGCCGTTTGATATGAGATGATAGCGTAAGCTGCGGCATGACTCTTATTAAAACCATACTCTGCGAAAGGCTCAATTTTTAAAAATATTCCTGCTGCAACATCCTTGCTAATTCCATTTTTTACAGCTCCAGCAATAAA
>CVSM01000030.1 GCA_001180065.1 Candidatus Pelagibacter communis | reverse complement strand
AAGTTAGAATGGGTAAAGGGAAGGGGTCACCAGAGTTTTATGCATGCAGGGTAAAGCCAGGTAGAATTTTATTTGAAGTTGATGGTGTTTCTGAAGAAATAGCAAAAGAGGCTTTATATAAAGCATCAGCAAAATTACCTATTAAAACAAAAACTATTAAGAGGTTTGCATAAATGAAAAAACAAGAAATTAAAAAGATGTCAAAAGATGAAGCGCTTAAAAATATAGATAAATTAAAAAAAGATTTATTTAATTTTAGATTTCAAAAAATGAACTCACAAGTTACAAATCCTGCTAAAATAGGTGAGACGAAAAAAACAATAGCAAGGTTAAAAACATTATTGAAAGGAAAAATCAATGCCTAAGAAAATTTTAACAGGCGTGGTTGTTAGCGATAAACCTAATAAAACAATTACTGTTATGGTTGAAAGAAAATATTCTCATCCTTTACTGAAAAAGGTAGTTAAAGTAAGAAAAAAATACAATGTGCATGATGAAAACAACAAGTTTAAAAATGGTGATAAAGTATCAATAATAGAAAGTAAACCTTTTTCAAAAAATAAAAAATTTCAAGTAATGGAGAATTTAAAATAATGATACAAGTACAAACAGAATTACAAGTTGCTGATAACACAGGTGCAAAAAAAATTGAATGTATAAAAGTTTTAGGTGGATCTAAAAGAAGATATGCCAGCATTGGGGATACAATTGTAATTGCAGTTAAAGAGGCTATTCCAAAAGGAAAAGTTAAAAAAGGTTCAGTTCACAAGGCTGTAGTTGTAAGAGTTAAAAAAGGAATTCACAGAGATGATGGTTCTAAAGTAAGATTTGATAATAATGCAGCTGTCTTAGTTGATGATAAAGGAGAACCAGTTGGTACTAGAATTTTTGGACCAGTAACCAGAGAACTAAGAAATAGAGGTCAGATGAAAATAATTTCACTGGCTCCTGAGGTTTTATAATGATTAAAAAAGGATTAAAAGTACTTGTATTATCTGGCAAAGATAAAAAAAAAGAGGGTGAAGTTATTGAGATTGATAGATCAAATAATAGAGCAAAAGTAAAAGACATAAATATGGTTAAAAAACACATTAAAACAACAAAAGAAAAAAAAGGTGGGATTGTAACTAAAGAAAGTTTTATTCATATGTCAAATTTAAAAATTATTGATCAAAAAAATAAAAATAAAAAAATAGAGGCTAAAAAATAATGACACCAAGACTAAAAGAACTTTATTATAAAGAGATACAGCCTTCATTAAAAACTCAATTTGGTTTTAAAAATTTATATATGGGGCCAAAGATAGAAAAGATAATTTTAAATATGGGCCTTGGACTAGATGGAAATGATTCAAAAATTCTTAAGTCATGCCAAGAAGATTTGGCTAAAATTTCTGGTCAAAAACCTATAGTTACAAAGTTTAAAAAATCAGTTGCTAATTTTAAAACTCGTAAAGGATCAAATGCCGGTTTGAAAGTAACTTTACGAAAAGATAAAATGTATGAATTTTTAGATAGATTAGTAAATATAGCATTACCAAGGATAAAAGATTTTAGAGGTCTTTCTTCTAATGGTTTTGATAAGTTCGGAAATTACACATTTGGTGTGAAAGAGCATATTATTTTTCCTGAAGTAAGCTTTGATAGAGCTGATAAAGTTAGAGGTTTAGATATTATAATTGTTATATCATCTAAAAGTAGAGATCATAGTTATGCTTTGTTAGAGAAATTGAATTTTCCATTTATAAAAAAAGGAGATAATTAAATATGGCTAAGTTAAGTTCTATAAATAAAAATAATAAAAGAATTAAACTCTCAAATAAATTCTTTAAAAAAAGAGAAAAATTAAAAAAAATTGTAATGAATAAAAAAATTTCATTGGAGGAAAGATTTAAGGCTCAACAGAAATTGTCTAAATTACCACGAAATTCTGCTAAAATAAGAGTAATGAATAGATGCCAAATAACAGGAAGACCACATGGCGTTTATAGAAAATTAAAAGTTTCAAGGATTGCATTAAGGCAACTTGGTTTACAAGGAAAGATACCTGGACTGGTTAAATCCAGCTGGTAGAAAGGAATTTATGAGTTTAAGTGACCCGATAGGAGATATGATTGCAAGAGTTAAAAATGCTCAAGAGAGGAATCACAAAATGGTTGCTCTTCCATCATCAAACTTTAAAGCTAAAATTGCTGATATACTTAAAAATGAGGGTTTTATAAAAGACTTTAAGGTGACTAAAGAAAATAATAAATCACTACTTTCTTTAGAACTTAAATATTACTCAGGCAACCCAGTAATAAATACTTTCGAAAGAGTGTCAAAACCAGGACGAAGAATTTTTTCAAGTGCTGATGGATTGCCAAAAATAAATAATGGTTTAGGAATTGCTATAGTCTCAACTCCACAAGGAGTAATGACTGATATTGACGCTAGAAAAAAACGTGTAGGTGGTGAAATAATTTGTAAGGTATTTTAATGTCGAAAATAGGTAAAATTAATATATCAATACCAGAAAAAGTTAAAGTCGCTTTAGCTGGTAATATTTTAAATATTGAGGGACCTTTAGGAAAAAAATCTTTAAATATAGACTTAGATTTATTTAAACTTGATATCAAAGAGGGTAAAGAGATCTCTATTAAACCAATAAAGATTAATCAAGATACAAAAAGATTATGGGGAATGAATAGAAGTTTAATCAATAATGCAGTTATTGGATCCAGCAAAGGTTATGAAAAAATTCTTGAGTTAGTTGGTGTCGGATATAGAGCGGCACTGAAAGGAAATCAATTAAATCTCCAATTAGGTTATAGTCATGACATAAATTTTGATATACCTGAAGGGATAAAGATATTAGTTGAAAAGCAAACAACTTTAAAAATTTCCGGAGCTGATAAACAACAAGTTGGAGCGATAGTTTCAAAACTTAAGACATTAAGAAAAATTGAACCATATAAAGGAAAAGGAGTAAGAGAGAAGGGTCAGTATATACTTAAAAAAGAGGGAAAAAAGAAATAATGAAAATAAATACAACAATAAGAAAAAGATTTAGAGTAAGCAACAAAGTAAAAAAAGTCTCTTCTAGTGATAGATTTAGATTAAGTATATCAAGATCATCAAAAAATATTTCAGCTCAAATAATTGATGATAGTAAAAGTATAACACTTATATCAGCTTCATCTGTAGAAAAAGACGTAAAATCTGGTTCAAAAGTTAATAAATCTGAACTTTCAAAAATTGTTGCAGAAAGATTGGCAAAAAAGGCATTAGAAAAAAAAATAACCAAAATTTACTTTGACAGAGGTGTATATAAATACCATGGAAGAGTAAAAATTTTTGCTGAAACACTTCGTAAAAATGGAATGGAATTTTAAATATGAATACAATTAAAGAAAATAAAACTGACGATATTTTAGAAAAATTAGTTCATATCAACCGTATAACTAAAGTTGTAAAAGGTGGAAGAAGATTTGGTTTTTCAGCCTTGGTGGTAGTTGGAAACCAAGCTGGAAGAATTGGTATTGCTCATGCTAAAGCAAAACAAGTTCCAGATGCTATAAAAAAAGCAAATGAAATGGCTAGAAGAAAATTAATACATATTCCTTTAAGAGAGGGAAGAACAATACATCATGATGTAAAAGCTAAAGATGGATCCGGTAGAATTGTATTAAGAGCAGCTTCTAAAGGAACAGGCATAATTGCAGGAGGACCAGTTAGAGCTGTATGTGAAGTTTTAGGTGTAAAAGATATTGTTGCTAAATCAATGGGCACCTCTAATGCACATAATGTTATTCGAGCAACAATGAAGGCACTTTTAAAACAAAATTCACCTAAACAAATTTCATCAATTAGAAATAAAAAGATTTCTGAGATAATAGAAAAAAGAGGATAATGATTACTTTAAACAATAGAGAAAAAATTAATAAAAAAAAAATAAGAGTAGGTAGAGGTATTGGCTCTGGCAAAGGTAAAACTTGTGGGAGGGGAGTAAAAGGACAAAAATCAAGATCGGGAGTTGCAATTAAAAGCTTTGAAGGTGGTCAAATGCCTTTATATAGAAGATTGCCTAAAAGAGGTTTTAATTCAATTTTAAAACAAAATGTTGCTATATTGAATTTAGAAAAGATACAGTCATACATAAATAAAAAAAGTATCAAAACATCAGAAGTATTGAACTCTGATTTACTTAAGAAATTAAAATTAATAGATAAAAATTCTAATAAATTAAAAATATTAGGTAATGGTGAAATTAAAGATAAAATAGATATAGAAGCAGATTTAGCATCAAAATCTGCTATAGAAAAACTAGAAAAAATAGGTGGATCTATACAATTAAAAAAAAGTTAAAGTTTAATGAGTGCTAGCACACCTTCCAACGATCTAAGAAACAGAATAATTTTTTCTATTGCGATATTAGCAGTATACAGATTTGGAACCTTTGTACCATTACCCGGGATCGATCCTGATCAACTTAAAATTTTAATGGAAGGTAATCAAAAAGGTCTCCTAGGTATGTTTAATGTTTTTGCTGGTGGAGCTGTAAGTAGAATGGCAATTTTTGCATTAGGAATAATGCCATATATTTCTTCATCAATTATTGTACAACTTTTGACAGGAGTTTCAGATTATTTCAAGAATTTAAAAGCTCAAGGAGAAAATGGAAGAGCAAAAATAACTCAAATAACAAGATATGGAACTGTTTTACTCGCAACAGTTCAGGGATATGGTTTAGCAGTAGGTTTAGAGTCATCAGCTAATTTAGTAATAAATCCTGGCTTGTTTTTTAAAATATCAACAGTAACAACAATAGTTGCTGGTACAATTTTTCTAATGTGGTTAGGTGAACAGATAACACAAAGAGGGATTGGTAATGGTATATCGTTAATAATCTTTGCTGGTATAGTTGCAGAAATTCCAAGAGCTCTTGTTACAACTTTCGAACTTGGGAGAACTGGAGCAGTTTCGACAATTATGATAATAGGAATTTTTGTTCTTCTGATAATAACTATTCTTTTTATTGTTTTCATGGAGCGTGCATTAAGAAAAATCTTAATTAATTATCCTAAAAGACAAATGGGTAATAAAATGTATGGTGGTGAGTCATCTCATCTACCTTTAAAGATAAATCAAGCTGGTGTAATACCAGCAATATTTGCATCAGCTTTGTTATTATTACCAGTAACTTTCTCGAATTTTAATTTGTCTGAAAGTGAAACTTTCTTGAATATTAGTTCTTACTTTACCCAGGGCCAACCTCTATACATGTTACTTTATGCATCAGGAATAATCTTTTTTACCTTTTTTTACACATCGATAACTTTTAATCCAACAGAAACTGCAGACAATTTAAGAAAGTATGGTGGTTTTGTACCTGGTATAAGACCTGGTGAAAGCACAGCAATTTATATTGAAAATATTTTAACAAAATTAACTACAATTGGAGCTTTATATCTTACATTGGTTTGTTTAATGCCTGAATTTCTTATTGCAAATTATCCTATTCCATTTTACTTAGGTGGAACTTCAATATTGATTGTAGTAGTTGTTGCAATAGATACAGTGACTCAAATACAAACTAGATTAATGAGTTCTCAATATGAGCAACTTATAAAAAAAACAAAATTCGGAAAATAATTAAGTGAATATTATTTTGATTGGTCCTCCTGGCGCTGGTAAAGGAACACAAGCTAAATATATTGAAAAAAAGATCAACGGTTTTCAAGTATCGACAGGAGATATGTTAAGAGATGAGATCAAAAAAGACTCAGATATTGGAAAAAAAATAATAAAAGATATGAATGATGGTAAATTTGTAAGTGATGAAATTGTGAATAAAATAATTGAAAATGTAATTTCAGATCCAAAAAAAAAAGATAAATTAATATTTGATGGCTATCCTAGATCGCTGACCCAAGCTAAAAATTTAGATTTATTATTAAATAATTCAAATCAAAAAATAGATTTAATTTTTTTCTTAAATGTGAATAAAAATACTATTGTAAAAAGAATAGAAAAAAGAAAAACTGAGGAAAATAGATCTGATGACGAATTAGATACTATTCTTAAAAGATATGAGACATATATGGAAACTACTAAACCAGTTTTAGATTTCTATTCAAAAAATCCGAATTTTCATGAAATTGATGGATCACAAGAAATTGACGAAATAATAGCGAAAATAGATACTTTTCTGAAGGTTTAAGGCGTTGACTTTGAAAGATCTTCTTATATAAAAGGCTAAAATTTATCTCAAAATTTATGGCTCGTATTGCAGGTATTAATATTCCACAAAATAAATTAGTCCAAGTAGGCCTAACTTACATTTATGGAATAGGAGATAAATTTTCAAAACAAATTTGTTCATCTTTAGAAATACCCAAAAAAAAGAGAGTCAATGAACTAACTGATGACGAAATTTTAAAAATAAGAGAATATATAGATCAAAATTTTAAAGTTGAAGGTGATCTAAGACGAGATTACTCTTTAAGTATCAAAAGATTGATTGACCTTGCATGCTACAGAGGGTCGAGACATAGGAAAAAACTTCCAGTAAGAGGTCAAAGAACAAGATGTAATGCGAGGACAAGAAAAGGTAAAGCAATCGCAATTGCTGGAAAAAAATTAACACCACTTAAAAAATAGTTATGGCAAAAGTTGATAAGGTTGAAAATAAAGACCAAAAAGTTGAAAAGTCTTCAAAGAAAATAAATAAAAGTTCTTATTCAAAAAAAAAGAAAATTAAGAAGAACATTTTGAATGGAATTGCTTACGTCCAATCAACTTTTAACAACACAATAATTTCGATTGCTGACACTAATGGTAATGTAGTTTCGTGGGCATCTGCTGGTCAAAAAGGTTTTAAAGGTTCAAGAAAATCAACACCCTATGCTGCTCAAATCGCTGCCGATGCGGCCGCATCTAAAGCTTTAGAGTATGGAATGAAAACTTTATCAGTAGAGGTAAAAGGACCTGGTTCAGGAAGAGAAACTGCTTTAAGAGCATTACAAGCAAGAGGTTTTAAGATTTTATCTATTAAAGATACTACGCCTATGCCCCATAATGGAACTAGACCACCAAAAAAAAGGAGAGTTTAATGGAAACAGAAAATGTAAATATTAAAAATTGGAAGTCATTAATTAAACCATCTAAGTTAGATGTTAAAATTAGTGAAGACCTTACGCAAGCCACTATAGTAGCTGAGCCTTTAGAAAAAGGATATGGTTTAACTTTAGGAAATTCATTAAGAAGAATTTTATTATCTTCAATAAGAGGAGCTGCAGTAACTTCAATACAAATTGATGGCGTTTTACATGAATTTACCTCAATCAAAGGTGTAAGAGAGGATGTAACTGACATTGTTTTAAATGTTAAATCACTAGCATTGAAATGCATGTCTGAAGGAACAAAAAAATTAGTTTTAGATGCTAAAGGTCCTGGAGAAATCAAAGCTTCTGATATCACACCAGTAACTGATGTTGAAATCTTAAATCCAGATATGGTAATTTGTAATTTAGATGAAAACACTCATTTTCATATGGAAATGAACGTAAATACTGGAAAAGGTTATGTTCCTGCTGATCTAAATAAGCCAGAGGAGCCACCATTAGGATTAATTGCTATAGACTCTTTATATAGTCCGGTAAAAAAAGTTTCATACTCTGTTAGTACAGCAAGAGAGGGAAAAGCATTAGACTACGACAAACTTACTATGGTTGTAGAAACGAATGGTTCTATATCTGCTGAAGATGCTGTAGCTTATTCAGCTCGAATTTTTCAAGATCAACTTAAAATGTTTATAAATTTTGATGAGCCTGTTGAAGCACCAATTAAAGAAGTTTCCACAGAGCCTGAATTTAATAAAAATTTATTGAGAAAAGTTGACGAGCTTGAACTTTCTGTAAGATCAATGAACTGTTTAAAAAATGATAATATTATTTATATTGGTGACTTAGTCCAAAAATCAGAGGGTGAAATGTTAAGAACTCCTAACTTTGGAAGAAAGTCCCTAAATGAAATAAAAGAAGTTTTAACTGGAATGTCTTTATATTTAGGCATGGAAGTTCCAAATTGGCCACCTGATAATATAGCTGAAATGTCCAAGAAATTAGAGGAGGCAATTTAATGAGACATGGAATGGCTAACAAAAAACTCAATAGGACTTCTGAGCACAGAAAAGCACTTCTTAAAAATATGCTCAATACACTTATTAAATATGAGCAAATAAAAACTACTTTACCAAAAGCCAAATTTCTAAAACCTCAAGCAGATAAAATTATAACATTAGGAAAAAAAGATAATTTACACACTACAAAACAATTGGTTTCTAAATTACAAGATATTAAATCTGCTAATAAGGTAAAAAAAACTTTATCAAAAAGATATGAAAAAAGAAGTGGAGGTTATACAAGAATTATCAAAGCTGGATATAGATATGGAGATAATGCACCTATGGCAATTATTGAATTAGTAGATAGAGATTTAGAGGCAAAAAGAGTCGATAAAAAGAAAAAAGATACCAAAAAAGAAACATCTAAGACTGAAGAAAAAAAACAGGCTACAGCCTAAATTTTAAATCATGAAAAAGTCGTTTACCGTTGATTCAACGTATAACGATATGCGTATTGACCGATGGTTAAGACACTCATTAGGTAAAATTCCACAAGGATTAATAGAAAAAAGTTTAAGATCTGGAAAAATAAAATTAAATAAAAAAAAGATTAAAAGTTCATATAAGATAAAAACTAATGATAAAATTGAGTTATTTAATTTTAATTTTGAAGAAAAAATATTAAAGAATAAAGTAAGATTTAATCCAACAAAAGAAATAATCAAATCTAATGAAAATTTGATAATTGAAAATAATGAAAATTTTATAGTTATAAATAAAAGCTCAGGTATTTCTGTTCAAGGTGGAACAAAATCAAAAAAAAACTTAGTAGATATCTTTGCTAAGAGTGAAATTTTTAAAAATAGCAAACCTTATTCAGTACATAGACTTGATAAAGATACATCGGGAGTATTTATCATTGCGAAAAAAAGAGAAAGTGCACAATTATTAACTTCACTATTTAGATTAAGAAAAGTGCACAAAACTTATTTAGCTATATGTCATGGTGAATTACAAAAAAATTCTGGAGAATGGAATAATCATTTAATTAGATATGATGGAGATAAAAAGATTGTTGAAAAAGCAAAAACAATATTCAAAGTGATTGATAAAAATTCAGAAGCCAGCTTGGTAGAATTAAGACCTATTACAGGACGTAAACATCAACTTAGAAAACAATTATATTCATTAGGTCAACCAATTTTTGGAGATACTAAATATAAATTATCAAATTCAAATAAAGGTATTAATAAGAATTTAATGTTACATTCATACCAAATTAAATTTATGATTAACGATATCAAACATACTTATACTGCTTTACTACCAGATTATTTCAGAAAATTATTAAAGGCTAAACGTTTAAACTTTTAAGGTTTGAAATAAAATTTTCAACCAACTTATCTTTTATACCATCATAATTTTGATCTTTTATATTTTTTAAATTTGTAACTCCTTTATCTGAAATTCCGCAGGGTATTATTGCGCTATATTTTTCTAAATCATTATTTATGTTTATTGAGAAGCCATGATAAGCAATCCATTTACTCACTCTAACTCCTATTGCAGCAATTTTTTTGATTTGTGTTTTATCATCATACCATACTCCAATATTATCTTTATCTGGAAAAGTATTAATTTGATAATATTTAAGAGTTTCAATAATCGTTTTTTCGATAATAGATATAAATTTTCTTATATCTTTTTTTCTTTTTTTTAAATCTACAACAAAATAACAGATCAACTGTCCTGGCCCATGATACGTTATTTTTCCTCCTCTATTTGTCTTAAAAATTGTTATAGATTTATCAATAATTTCATCCTCTTTGTATGCTTTTCCTGCGGTAAAAATTTCATTGTGTTCTAAAATCCAAATTAAATCATTGGATTTATTTTGATCTATTTCAATGAGACGTTTCTCCATGAATGATAAAGCATCCTCGTATTTTACTGGTTTTTGTGACTTTTTAATTTCTATATTCATTTATAAATTGTATTCTTTTTATTATGTATTAAAAGATCCGTCAGAATAATAGGTAAATTTATGGCTTTAATAAAAAAAATCAAAGATAAAAAAGTCAATTTTGAATTTAATAAAGAATATATAAAAGTTGTAACTGATAAAATCTCTAATAATGATGCTCAGTTTATTACAAATTCTTTTAAAGAAATGCACCCAGCGGATGCTGCTGATATAATTGAGCATTTAAGTGAAAATGATAGAGAAAATTTAATTAAACTTAATAATTTTAAGATAGATCCAGAGGTATTTATTGAGCTTAATGAGTCAGTCCAGACTGAAATTATTAAATATTTATCATCAGAAGCTATTGTAAGAATATTAAAGAATCTTGAATCTGATGATGCAATAGCAATTTTAGAAAATGTTGATGAGAAAGATAAGAATTCCATTTTAAGCTTGTTGCCTCCAAAGGATCGTTTTGCTCTTTTAGAGGGTCTAAGTTATCCAGAAGAAAGTGCTGCAAGAATTATGCAGAGGGAGTTTACAGCTATTCCTAGCAATTGGTCTGTGGGACAAACAATTGATTATTTAAGAGAAAATGAAGATCTGCCTGAACAATTTTTAGAAATTTACATTGTTGATGAAAATTTTAAACCTATTGGAGCTGTTCCTTCATCAAAAGTTTTAAGAACATCTAGAGAAACCAAAATGTCTTCAATAATGGATGACTCAATTTTTTTAATTCCAGTAGATATGGATAGAGAAGAAGTAGGGCATTCTTTTGAAAATTATAATTTAAATTCGGCATGTGTTGTAGATAAAAATAACAAATTAGTTGGTATGATTACATCTGATGATGTCCTTACAGTTTTAAAAGAAGAAGCTGAAGAAGATGCTTTAAGATTAGCGGGTGTAGGAGACGAAGAAATTACAGATGGTGTGATTACAAAAACAAAAAGAAGGTTCAACTGGTTGTTATTGAACTTGTTTACAGCCTTCCTAGCTACTTATTGTATAAGTTTATTTGGTGCAACTATTGAACAAATGGTAGTTTTAGCTTTTTTAATGCCAATTGTTGCATCAATGGGTGGGAATGCTGGGATGCAAACTTTGGCTGTAACAATAAGAACTCTTGCTACAAACGACTTAACGAAAAATAATTTTAATCAAAATATATTTAAAGAATTTAACATAGGTATCTTAAATGGAATTATTTTTGCAATTATAAGTTCATTCATAGTTCAAATTTGGTTTCAGGATTACCAACTTTCACTAATAATTTCTATTTCAATGGTATTGACGATGGTTGTAGCAGGGTTATTTGGAATATTAGTGCCTGTTACGTTAAAGAAAATGAATATTGATCCTGCAATAGCATCAGGTGTTTTTGTTACTACAATTACAGATGTAATTGGTTTTGTTTCTTTCTTAGGTGTTGGTGCATACTTTCTATAAATATCAAAAATTATCTATTAGCCTTATTTTATTCAAATAATAAGCAATGAATATTTTAGAATTTTTTATCTTGTAATTAGGTTGTAAATTTTTTTTATTTCTAATTTCTAAATATTCAATATTAAGATTGAATTTTTTAATTAATTCTTTCTTTTTTTTTAAAATCTCTTTTTTTGAAATCTTTTTTTTTGAAAATTTTTTTTTAAAAGAAATTAAATTTTGAGCAATTTTTCCTGCTTTAATTAGATTATCTTTTTTTAATAGTAAATTTCTTGAAGATAAAGCTAGTTTATTTTTATCTCTTATAGTTTTACAAGATATAATTTTTGAATTAAAATTTTTTTCAATAAATCGCTTTACTAAGATTAATTGTTGAAAGTCTTTTTCCCCCATGTAAATTTTTGATGGTTTTACAATTTTCGTTAAGCGAGTCATCACGTCAATAACCCCTTCAAAATGGCCTTTTCTATATTTTGCACATAGGATTTTATCTTTTTTTAATAGTTGAATTTTAATTGAATTTTTTGAATTATAAATTTGGTTTTTAATTGGTATGAAAATGAAATTAACCTTTAATTTTTTTAAAATTTTTAAATCATTTTTTAAATTTCGAGGATATTTTACGTAATCATTTTTATTGTTAAATTGAGTAGGATTAACAAATATACTTACAATAGTTTTATTACATTGAATTAATGATTTTCTAATTAATGAAATATGACCCTTGTGAAGACTTCCCATTGTAGGCACAAAACCTATATTTGAGTTACCTAATAATGCCTCATTTAAATCATTATTTGTTAATAAAATTTTCATTTGTATTAAATATTTTAATAAGTAAAACATTTAAATGATTAAACAAGCAATTATTCCACTCGCTGGATTAGGCACACGATTATTACCTTTGACCAGTGTTTTTGCTAAAGAACTTTTGCCTATTAATGGTAAGCCTGGAATTGAATATATTCTAGATGAGTGTATTGAGGCTGGAATCAAAGAAGTAATTTTCATTATTTCAAAAAAAAAACAAATGATCAAAGATTATTTTTATAAAGACAAATTTTATAAAAAGATTATTAAGAAAAAAAAAGATCCCAGAATTATTAAAGAATATAAAAAAATTTTAAAATATAAAAAGATGATTAAATTTGTTTACCAAAATAAACCTTTAGGAACAGGAGATGCAGTATTAAAAACTAAAAAATTTATCACTGATAATTTTTTTCTCATGTTATTACCCGATGATTTAATAATTAAGAAAAATTGCTCATTAGCCATGATTAATATACATAAACTTTATAAATCATCTGTAATGGCAAGTATAAATGTTCCAAAAAAATCGGTCTCAAGATGGGGTATTTATAAATTGGGAAAAAAATTAAATAAAAATAATTACATTATAAAAGATGTTATTGAAAAACCCTCAATCTTTAAAGCACCATCAAATAAAGCTGTAATAGGAAGATATATTCTTCCAAAAAAGATTTTTTCAAAATTACTAAATCAAAAACCAGGTAAAGGTAGTGAGATTCATATTACTGATGCAATACAATCATTGATACAAAATAATGAAAAATTTATTGCTCATAATTTCATGGGAAAATATTTAGATTGTGGAAGTATGAGTGGTTATATTAAATCAACATTAGAAATAGCAAAATCATGAAACTTTGTATGATAGGAACTGGCTACGTTGGTTTAGTTAGTGGTGTATGTTTTGCAGACTTGGGTAATGATGTAATTTGTGTTGATAAAGATTTAAAAAAAATTGATTCACTATCAAAAGGTGATATTCCTATCTATGAACCCGGTCTAACTGAACTAGTAATAAAGAATTTTAAAAATAAAAGATTAAAATTTTCAAATAACTTAAAAAAATCTATTAAAGACTCAGATATTATTTTTATTTGTGTTGGAACACCCACTAAAAAAGGTGGTAGTAGTGCAGATTTAAGTCAAATTTATAAAGTAGCAAAGGAGATAAGTTTATCTATTAATAAGTTTAAAATAATAGTCACTAAGTCAACAGTGCCTGTTACAACAGGTGATGAAATTGAAAAAATCTTATTAAAAAAAAATAATAAGAATAAATTTGCGGTAATATCAAATCCAGAATTTCTTAGAGAAGGTGAGGCTATTAGAGATTTTACATATCCTGACAGAATAGTTGTAGGTTCTAATGATAAAAAGTCTAATCGTATTATGAGCGCTTTGTATACACCTTTAATTTCTAAAGGAGCTCATTATATCAATACATCGCGAAAAGCTGCAGAGTTGATTAAATATGCCTCAAACGCATTTTTGGCTACAAAAATTACATTTATCAATGAAATGGCGAATTTGTGTGAAAAAATTGGGATAAATGTTGAAGATATTTCAATTGGAATGGGTTTAGATAAAAGAATAGGCGGTCGTTTTTTAAGAGCTGGTCCAGCATATGGTGGATCTTGTTTTCCAAAAGATACTAAAGCTATAACTTCAACCGCTGATAAATTTAAAACTAATTTATCTGTAATAAAGTCAGTAATAAAATCTAACCAAAATCGATCTAATCTTTTACTAGGAAGAGTTTTTAAAATTTTGAAAAATAAGATTAGAAATAAGAGAATAACTTTTTTGGGAGTTACATTTAAAGCTAATACCGATGATATGAGAGACTCATCAAGCTTATCAATGATACCAGCTTTAGTAAAAAGAGGTGCAAAAATAAAATATTATGACCCAACTGGATTTAAAAAGGAATTTTCGAAGACTAAAAATGTTTCTTACATTGATAACATCAGAGATTCTGTTAAAGGCTCAGATCTTGTAATAATTCATACAGAATGGAATGATTTTAAGTCAATTAATTTTAGAAATTTAGTAAAAGGTAAAAAATTTATTATTTATGATATGAGAAATATATACTCGCCATCAAAAATTATAAATCAAGGTTTTAAATATTATTGTATTGGAAGATAAATTTTAATTTAGCTCAAATACAGCATCAACTTCTACAGCAACACCTAATGGAAGACTATTAACACTTACAGCTGCTCTTGTATGCATTCCTGAGTCAGCAAAAATAGACACAATTAAATCAGAAGCACCATTTATAACTTTTGGTTGATCAGTAAAATCGTTTGTTGAATTAACATATCCAGTTAATTTTATACAAGATTTAACTTTTTCCAAATCATCGTTACATATTTTTTTTACTTGAGCAACTATACTTAAAGCACATCTTTTTGCAGCATTATAACCAGCCTCTACATCTAGGTCTTTCCCAAGTTTTCCTTTTATTAAAACACCTTTTTCATCAATTGAAATTTGTCCTGATATAAATATCAATTTACCTGAAATTTTTGACGCTACATAAGAACCAACAGGATCAGCAGCTTTTGGTAAAATTATGTTATTTTTTTCTATATTTTCTTTAAAGGACATTAATCAAAAACTTTCTCTTTTATTTTATTAATTTTTTCTTTTTCTTCAGACCACTCTTTACTTTGATATTCCTTAGTATCTTTTATTATATTTTTACTAGTATTTACTGTTTTATCCTTTATTTTTTTTCCAGTTTCAAGTGTTTTAATCTTTAATTGGTTTGTTTTACATTTCATATAATCTATAGAATATTTCTTGAAATCATTACATGGTTTGTTATCTGATAAAACTTTCAAAGTAAAAGTAAAAAATAATATTATCGTATAAATAAATACTCTTTTCATTTTTTTTTCCTTTTTTTATTTTTATCGTATTCTTTCCTTTTCTCAATTAATATTAACGCTTCTTCCATGGTTAGTTCTGTAGGATCTTTTTCCTCAGGAATAGTTGCATTTAGAGATTTATATTTGATATAAGGTCCGTATTGACCCTTCATAATTTTTACCGGTTTTTTATCATCAGGGTGTTCACCTAAATCTTTGATCATGGAGGAAGAAATTCTTCCTGGTTTTGCTTCAGCAATCAACGTCACGGCTCTATTCAAACCAATAGAGAAGATTTCCTCAATATTTTCTATTCGAGCTGATTTATTTTCACACTTCAGGTAAGGACCAAATCTTCCAGTATTTAAAGTAATTTCTTTTTGATTATCAGGATTTATTCCTAAAGATTTAGGTAGTGAGCATAAAAATTGTGCTTTTTCTAAATCAATATTATCTAATTCCAAACCCTTTGGAATAGAGACATTTTTTAAAAGTTCATTTACATCTGATTTAGGTTTTTTTGTTTTCCTTTTTTTCTTTGTTGTTTTTTCAACTTCTATTTCCTCAGGGATTTTTTCATATTGCAAATATGGACCGAATCTTCCGTTTTTAAGATATATATCATTGCCATTCTCATGTTTTCCAATAAATTTTGGTTCTGCTAACTGTGCTTGTGCAGCTGCCTTAGCTTTAGACAGAGGTCTAGTAAATTTACATTCAGGGTAATTTGAACAACCAATAAACGCACCACCTCTAAAGCTATTCTTTAAGCTTAGTGTCCCTGAATTACATAATTGACACTTTCTTACAATATTTCCTTTATCATCCTTATCGAAAACCAAATCTCCTAAACTATCATTTAAAAGATCTAAAACCTCTCTTGTTCTTTTTTCCTTTACTTCAGTTACATTGCTATTGAAATCTTTCCAGAATAGCTCCAAAACTTTTATCCAGTTTTCTTTACCAGTTGTAATCTCGTCTAATTGATCCTCTAAACCAGCAGTAAAGTTATAATCCACGTATTTTGAGAACAATTTTTCAAGAAAAGCTGAAATAAGCTTTCCTCTATCAGTAGGAAAAAATCTTTTATTCAATATCTCTGTGTAACCTCTATTTGCTATTGTAGAAATTATACTTGCATAAGTAGATGGTCTTCCTATTCCCAACTCCTCTAGTTTTTTTACTAAGCTAGCCTCAGAATATCTTGGAGGAGGTTGTGTAAAATGCTGTTCATCTATTAAGGACTCAATATTTACAAGTCCTTTAGATACAGAGGGTAGAATGTTTTCATCATCATCCTTACCTTGATTACTATATATCTTTAAAAATCCATCAAATTTAAGAACTGATCCACTTGCTTTGCATACTGTATCATTATTACTTGATGTAATCGTTATAGTATTTCTATCAAATTTAGCTGATTGCATTTGAGAAGATAAAGCTCTACTCCATATTAAATCATAAAGTTTATTTTGATCTGTGCTTAGATACTTTTTTACACTTTGGGGAGTCCTGATAATATCCGTGGGTCTTATTGCTTCGTGTGCCTCTTGTGCATTTTTTGCCTTTTTGCCAGAGTAATTTAAAGCATTTTCAGGTAAATATTCATTACCGATTTCTTTTTTGATATAATCTCTAAAAGCAACAACAGCATCTTTTGATAAATTAGTACCATCTGTTCTCATATATGTTATCAACCCTATAGTTTCTCCTTCAATTTCGACTCCCTGGTAAAGTTTTTGTGCAATTTGCATAGTTCTTGATGCACCAAAACCTAATCGACTTGAAGCTGTTTGTTGAAGAGTTGATGTAGTAAATGGTCCTGATGGATTACGGTTTACCACTTTACTAGATATATCAGTAATATTAAATTTTTTTTGATTGATACTTGATATAGCCTTATTAATATCATCTTTATTTCTAAAAGAGAATTTTTCAACTTTGTTGTTATCTAGTTGACTAATACTTGCTAGGATATTCTGATTTTTTTCATCTTTAAATTTGATACTTAAAGTCCAAAATTCTTCTGGTTTAAAAGATTCAATTTCATGTTCTCTTTCAGTTATTAATTTTAAAGCTACTGATTGAACTCTACCTGCGGATTTAGAGCCTGGAAGTTTAGTCCATAATATTGGTGAAATATTAAAGCCAACCAAATAATCTAAAGCTCTTCGAGCCATGTAAGCATCAACTAACAGTGGTTCAATTTGTCTTGGATTTTCAATGCCATGAATCACTGCTTTTTTTGTAATTTCGTTAAACACAACTCTTTCAATTTCTTTATCTTTAAGAAGTTTTTTTTCATTTAGGTACTCTTTTACGTGCCAAGCTATTGCTTCACCTTCACGATCAGGATCGGTAGCCAATATTATTTTTGAAGAATCTTTAGCTGCATCCGTAATTTCTTTAAGGTATTTTTTAGAAAAACTATCAATCTCCCATTCCATTTTAAAATCTTGATCTGGATCAACAGAACCATTTTTAGAAGGTAAATCTCTAATATGTCCATAACTAGCTAATACTTTATAATTGTTACCTAAATATTTATTAATAGTTTTGGCTTTAGCTGGACTTTCTACAATGACCAAGTTCATAAATGACAAACTACCTAAAAGAGTTAGATAGTCAAACTAATAAATTTTTGTCTTAGTTTCTTCTTTATTTTTCAATCTTTTAATATTTTCTCGATGGGTAAAAAATATTAATACAAACATGATTATAAAAAAATATACATCTTTAAATTGATCTGTGACCAGTAAATAAATAGGAACAGATATAGAAGCAATTAATGAAGATAAAGATGAAAATTTTGTTATAGCAAAAATTACAAACCAAGATAAAGCAAAAATAATTCCAAAATAAATATTTATAGCAAATAGAATACCAACGTATGTAGCAACACCTTTTCCTCCTTTAAATTTGAGCCATACAGGAAATACATGACCTATAAATATACATAGTGATGCTACATATAAAAAATCTGTATAATAAATTTTAACAAATATTACAGGGATAACAGCTTTTAAAATATCAAGAGATAGCGTGATGTAACCAACCGTCTTATTACCAGTTCTAAGTACATTTGTAGCTCCAATATTTCCAGACCCAATATTCCTTAAATCTTTTTTCAAAAAAATTTTTGTTAGTATCAATCCAAATGGAATTGAACCCATCAAATATGAAATTATACCTATGATTAAAATATCCATACTATAGCTTAAATAATTCTTTACCGTTTACAAATGTATTTGTGACTTTGCCTTGAAGTTTTTTATCTTCTATAGATGTATTTTTTGATTTTGAGATAAGCTTATCTTTTTTTACAATCCAAGGTTTATCTATATCTACTATACATAGATCGGCATCATTACCAATAGATAGATTCCCTTTATTTATTTTTAATATTTTAGCAGGGTTTGATGTTAACGCTTTAATTATTGTTTCTAATTTGAGCGATCCATTATGATATAATTCTAAACTTAGAGACAGCAAAGTTTCTATCCCTGACGCACCTGTTGCTGCTTGAGCAAATGTTAATCTTTTTGACTCTTCATCTTCAGGTTTGTGATCTGAAACTATTACGTCAATTAAATCGTCCTTTAAACCTTGTACTAAAGCTAGTCTATCTTCTTCTCTTCTCAATGGTGGTGATAATTTCAAAAATGTTTTGAAATCTCCTATGTCGTTTTCATTTAAAGATAAATTATTGACTGAAACACCACATGTAAATTTTACTATTTCCTTTCTTGATTTAACTACTTCAATAGACTTTTGTGATGATAATTGAGAGATATGATATCTACATTTAACTTTTTCCAGTAATGTTAAATCTCTCTCAATCAGAATACGTTCAGCGATTTCAGGAATACCAGATAGACCTAATTTTGACGCAATTATTCCAGAGTTAATCATGCCATTTTTTGCCAACTCATAATCTTCTGCGTGTTGCATTATTAAACTACCCAAATCTTTAGCTGAATTCATTATTCTAGACATCAATCTTGGATTTTGAATTGTTTTAACGCCATCGGTAAATGCAATTATTCCTTTACTTTGTAACAAACCAAATTCAGTCATGTTTGTACCCTCAGTATTTTTTGTTAAGGATGCACATGGAAAAATATTTATTTTTGATTTATCTCTTCCTCTTCTTTTTAGAAAATCGACTATAGAGACGTTATCAATTATTGGATCTGTATTCGGCATTGTTACGACGGAAGTGACGCCACCTGAGAGAGCCGCATTACTTAGAGTTCTAAAATTTTCTTTATACTCATAACCTGGTTCACCAACAAAAACCCTCATGTCAACTAATCCAGGAAAAATATACTTACCTTTTAAATCAGTAGGCTTTTCTCTACTAGGTAAATTATTGATATTTACTTTTTTTCCTATAGCTTCAATTTTTCCATCTTCACTTATAATCAGACCCCCATTTTCATTCATGGAGTTATGAGGGTCAATTATATTAGCGTTTATAAAATATTGTTTTTTCATTATGTACAAAATATTTTAAGACAAGCCATCCTTACCGCGACACCTAATTCAACTTGCTCTTTAATTACACTTTTGTTGATATCATCTGCTAGCATTGTATCTATTTCTATACCTCTGTTCATTGGACCAGGATGCATAATTAAGGCATCAGATTTAGCATGTTCTAATTTATCAGGAGTTAATCCGTAATATTCATAATATTCTCTATTGGATGAAAGATATGAACTTGTCATTCTTTCATTCTGCAATCTTAACATCATAACAATATCACAATCTTTCAATCCTTTTTTCATATCAGTAAAAGTATTAACACCAAATTTTTCAATTTCTTTTGGCATAAGATTTGTTGGAGCAATTATATTTACTTCTGCTCCTAACATACTAAGTAAGTAAATATTTGATCTTGCAACTCTTGAATGAAGAATATCTCCACAGATTGCAATTTTTAATCCTTGAATCTTTTTTTTACGAGTAATAATTGTTAATGCATCCAATAAAGCTTGAGTAGGGTGTTCTCTTCTGCCATCACCAGCATTAAGAACTGCGCAGTTTACTTTTTGCGAAAGTAGATTGCATGCCCCAGAGTCTTGATGTCTAATTACAATAATATCAGGATGCATAGCATTAAGAGTCATTGCAGTATCTATTAATGTTTCACCTTTTTTTATTGCTGAGTTGCTAATATTCATTGACATAACATCTGCTCCAAGTCTTTTACCTGCTAATTCAAAAGAGCTTTGAGTTCTAGTGGAAGGTTCAAAAAATAAATTAATTTGGGTCTTTCCTCTTAAAACATCAACTTTTTTATTTTTACTTTGATTTACTTTTATAAATGAGTTTGCTTCATCAAGTATCAAATTAACATCATTGATTGATAAATCTTGAATTCCTAACAGATGTTTTTGAGAGATTTTAATAGCTTGATTTGTTTTAATTGCCATTAAAACCAACTCTATAACTATAAAGCTCTATAAAAGCAAGTATTAATTATTTAAAAAATCTAAAGCTCCTTGTAATATAAAAGCAGCAGCGTTTTCATCTATCTTTTTTTCTCTTTTACTCACATTAATATCTAATTCGCTAGATAGATTGAAAGCACCAACAGTTGAGAGTCTCTCATCCCAGAGACAAATTGGAATATCTAAGTTTTTTTCAATATTTTCAGTCGTATCTTTTACTGATTGAGCTGACCTACCTGAAGATCCATCCATATTTAAAGGATTTCCAACAATGATTCCTTTTATATTATTTTCATCAATGATTAATCTGAGTTCTTCAACAAGGTTTTTTAGTGAATTTCTATTTATTGTTTTTAATGGGGTAGCAATTAATTGTTTATCATCACAGATTGACACACCAATTCTTTTAGAACCCAGGTCTAAACCTATCAATCTACACTTATCTAAGTGTTTTTTTTTAAATTCCTCTAAAGTGATCATATTGTATATTTTAAACTTAAGTGATACTTTGCCTCATATTTAAATAGCATATGAGTATAGATCATAAAACAATAAAACATATATCTAAATTGGCAAGAATTTCAGTTGACGAGCAAAGAGCTGAAAAATTAGCTGGTGACTTAAATTCTATTTTTGATTTCATTGAAAAACTTAACGAATTAAAAACAGATAATGTTGAACCATTAACTTCTATTGCAGAAACAACCTTAAAATTAAGATCAGATGAAGTAAAAAGCAAAAATATCAGAGAACAAATTATTAAAAATTCTCCCCAAGATAATGAGGATTATTTTGTAGTGCCCAAGGTGATCGAATAATGTCCGATATAACAAAACAATCTCTAACAGAACTAATTGAAAATATTAGAAGTAAAAAACTTTCTTCAACAGATGTGACTAAAGCATTTATTGATAGATCTGAAAAATCTGAGGAATTGAATGCTTATATTACAAATGACTTTACATCAGCTTTGGATAAAGCAAAAAAATTTGATCAAAAACCTAATTTAGATTTAAAACTGCCTGGTATACCGATGGCTGTTAAGGATTTGTTTTGTACAAAAAATATTAAAACAACTGCTGGTAGTAAAATTTTGAATAACTTTGTACCAACTTACGAGTCAACAGTAACAGAAAATATTTGGAATGAAGGTGCAATACTTCTAGGAAAATTAAATTGTGATGAGTTTGCAATGGGCTCATCAAATGAGACAAGTTTTTTTGGTAATGTCCAAAGTCCTATTGATAAAGATTTAGTCCCTGGTGGTTCATCTGGTGGCTCAGCATCTGCAGTAGCTGGACAATTAACTCCAATTACAATTGGTACTGATACTGGTGGATCAATAAGACAACCAGCATCATTTACAGGAACAGTTGGTTTAAAACCTACGTATGGAAGTTGCTCACGTTATGGAATTGTCGCTTTTGCATCATCGTTAGATCAAGCAGGACCAATGGCACAAAATGTCAAGGATTGTGCTTTATTACAAGAGGTAATTAGTTCCTTTGATCCTAAAGATTCTACCTCGATAGACTTTAAAAGAAATCATTACAGTAAAGATCTTACAAATAACATAAAAGGAAAAAAAATTGGGATACCAAAAGAATATAGAGTTGATGGTATGCCTAAAGAAATTGAAGATCTTTGGCAAAAAGGAATTGAATATGTAAAAGAATGTGGTGCAGAAACGATCGATATTTCTCTTCCACACACAAGTTATGCTTTACCAACTTATTATATTGTAGCTCCTGCTGAGGCATCTTCGAATTTAGCCAGATATGATGGTGTCAAATATGGATTTAGAGCCAAAGGTGAAAACTTAATTGATATGTATGAAAAAACTAGATCTGAAGGTTTTGGTACGGAGGTTCAAAGAAGAATTATGATTGGAACATATGTTTTGTCTTCTGGTTATTATGATGCATATTATTTAAAAGCCCAAAAAGTAAGGAAACTCATTAAGAATGATTTTGATGAAGTATATAAAAAAGTTGATGCAATTTTAACTCCATCAACACCTAGCTCAGCATTCAAAATAGGTGAAAAAACGAATGATCCAGTTTCAATGTATCTTAATGATATATTTACAGTGCCTGTTAACTTAGCTGGACTTCCAGGTATCTCAATACCTGCAGGCCATGATTCAAAAGGTTATCCTTTAGGTTTACAAATTATTGGCAAAGCTTTTGATGAACAAAATATATTGAATATAGCTTATGCTATGGAAGAAAAGATCAATTTTAAAAACAAAATTACTGATTGGTGGATAAAATGAGTAAAAAAGATTCAGAATATTTGATCAATCGAAAAGATAATCAGTATGAGGTTGTAATTGGTTTAGAAGTTCATGCACAAGTTTTATCTGAGTCAAAATTATTTTCTACTTCAGCAACCAAATTTGGAGCAGAGCCCAATACCCAGGTTAGTTTAGTTGATGCTGCATTTCCAGGCATGTTACCAGTAATAAATGAATTTTGTGTTAAACAAGCAATTAAAACCGGTATTGGCCTTAATGCAAAAATTAATAAACGTTCAGTGTTTGATAGAAAAAATTATTTTTATGCTGATTTACCTCAAGGATATCAAATTTCACAGTTTAAAGATCCAATAGTAGGCGAGGGCAAAGTTATTTTGGATATGCCCAATGGCCAAAAAGAAATTGGTATAGAAAGATTACATCTAGAACAAGACGCTGGAAAAAGTATACATGATCTTGACCCACAAAATACCTTTGTTGATTTAAACAGATCAGGAGTGGCTTTAATGGAAATAGTGAGTAAGCCTGATCTAAGATCTCCAGATGAGGTTAATGCTTACATCAAAAAATTAAGATCTATTATGAGATATCTAGGAACTTGTGACGGAAACATGCAAGAGGGCTCTTTAAGAGCTGATGTGAATGTCTCTGTAAGACCAAAAGGCTCAAAAGAATTTGGTACTCGATGTGAAATTAAAAATGTTAATTCAATTAAGTTTATGCAAATGGCAATAGAATATGAGGCTAATAGGCAAGTTGATTTAATAGAAGAGGGTAAAACTATTGATCAAGAAACAAGACTTTTTGATACGAAGAAAAATGAGACAAGATCAATGAGATCAAAAGAAGATGCTCATGATTACAGATATTTTCCTGATCCTGATTTGTTACCTTTAGAGGTTTCAGAAAAATTTATTGAAGAACTTAAAAATGATATTCCAGAACTCCCAGATGATAAAAAGAAAAGATTTATTGAAGAGTTTAAATTGTCACCTTATGAAGCCAATATTTTAGTTTCTGATATTGATACTGCAAAATATTTTGAAGAAGTTGTAGCTAAAATGGGTAAGAACAAAGATATTAAGTTAGCGGTCAATTGGATTACTGGCGAACTATTTGCTCTTTTAAATACCAAAGGTTTGGAAATTTCTCAAAGTCCAGTAAGTGCTAAGAATTTTGCCATATTGATAAATCTAATTAAGAATGGAACCATTTCAGGAAAAATAGCAAAAACTGTTTTTGAGTTCATGATCGATGGAGATAAAGATCCACAAAAGATTGTAGAAGAAAAAGGACTTAAGCAACAAAGTGATCCAAAGGCTTTAGAGGCTTTAATTGATAAAATAATTAATGATAATAGAGAAAAAGCTATTGAATATAAACAAGGTAAAGAAAAATTATTTGGTTTTTTTGTTGGTCAAGCAATGAAAGCATCAGGTGGAAAAGCTAATCCTCAATTAATCAATGAGATCCTAAAGAAAAAACTATAAGGTTATGGGTTCAGACCTTAATATCACAAAACATTTACAAGATTACATTCTAAAGAATGGTTTGAAATTACATCCCATTCAAAAAGAAATTATAGATTATAACTTGTCACTTGGTGACTCAAAAAGAATGCAAATATCTATTTCCCAATGTCAATTTTTACATTTGATTATTAAGATTTCCAAAATTAATAAAGTTTTAGAGATAGGAACTTTTACAGGTTTAAGTACGTTGTCCATGGCTTTAGCTTTACCAGATGAAGGTAGTATAATTGCATTAGATAAAAATGAAGAGACAAATAAAATTGCTCAAAATTTTTTCAAAAAAGCTAATCAAGATCACAAAATTAAAACAATAATTAAACCAGCCTTAGAAAGTTTGATGAGTATTAGAAATGAAAAATTTGATTTAGTTTTTATTGATGCAGATAAAATGAATTATCAAAAATATTATGAAATTTCATTAGATCTATTGAATAAAGAGGGTCTAGTAATTATTGATAATGTATTATGGCATGGAGAAGTCGTTAACAAAGATATAAATGACAAATATACAAAAAATATAAGAGATTTAAATGATTTTATCTCTAAAGATAAAAGAATCGAAAAAGTCATGATACCCTTTGGTGATGGAATGACTGTTTGTAGGAAGATTTAATGTTCACTGTATTTGGTTTTTATAAATTTCAAAAAATTAATAATTTAAAAAAAAATCAAAAAATGTTGAGTGATCTTTTAGCTAATAAAAACATAAATGGATCAATTATCATATCCAAAGAGGGTTTAAATGGATCGATTTCTGGAATAAATAAAGATATTAAGACTACAATTATTAAATTAAAAAAAATTTTGAATATTAAAGAATTTGATAGTTTTAATGATTCAAAAAGTAAGTTTAAACCTTTTCACAGACCTAAAGTGAAAATTAAAAAAGAAGTTGTTCCAATGGATCTTAAAATGTCAAATAGGATCAAAAAAAAGAATACTTATATTGATCCAACAAAATGGAATGAATTAATTAAAAAAAAAGAAACTCTTTTACTTGATGCAAGAAAACCTTTTGAACATAAGGTTGGATCTTTTAAAAAATCTGTGAATCCAAATATAGGTAATTTTAGAGATTTCCCAAAATATTTAAAAAAATTAAAAAAAGATCAGCCTATAGCAATGTTTTGCACCGGTGGAATTAGATGTGAAAAAGCCTCTATATATTTAGAAAAAAAAGGGTTTAAAAATATTTATCAATTAAAGGGCGGAATTCTTAATTACTTAAAGAAAATCAAACAAAAAAAAAGTTTATGGAAAGGTGAATGTTTTGTATTTGACAACAGAGTAACTTTAAAACATGGACTTACACAGGGAACTTATTCAATTTGTGGTGGATGTAGACAACCAATTTCAATTAAAGATAAAAAATCTAGAAAATATGAGGAGGGTGTAACTTGTCCTAGTTGTTTTGATAAACTCTCAAAAAACCAAAAATCTCGTTTTAGAATGAGACAAAGTCAGATATACAAGGCAAAAATATCAGGAAAAAAATATATTTTTCAAAAAGAATTTAACTAAGGATTTATTTGTCACAATCATTCAAATTAACCAAAGATCCAATATGGTTTTTATTAAGAAAAGTAACTATTCCAGCAAGTGTTGGCTCATTATTTCAGACCTTTTATAATCTAGTAGATACTTGGTTTGCAGGAAGAATATCCGCTGAAGCAATAGCCGCAATTGCAAAATCTTTTCCAATTTATTTTACTATTATTGCAATAGGTGTTGGATTAACTGCTGGAACTAATACTTTAATTGGAAATAATATAGGTGCTAATAATAAGAAGAAGGCATCGCTATTTGTTGCTCAATCAATTATTTTTGCAATCTTTTTATCCATACTAGTTACTTTTTTTGGTTTGAATGTTTCAGATTTTTTACTTTCCCTTATGGGATCAGACCAAGAGGCAATTATATTAACTAGAAAATATCTAGATGTAATTTTTTATGGAACTATAATTGTTTTGATACAAATTTCCTTAAATGGAACACTAAATGCACAAGGCGATACAAAAAGTTATAGGAATGTATTAATTTTTAGTTTCTTTTTAAATATTATTTTAAATCCATTATTTATTTTTGGTTATGGTTTTATTCCAGCATTTGGTATAGCTGGACTTGCAATAGCCACAGTAGTTGCACAATTTATTGGTCTTTTGTATTTGGCATATAAGGTGTATTGTTGTGAATTAAAACAATATCTTAAGCCTGAGTGTTTTATTCCAAAATTTGATCTTCTAGGAGAACTTTTGTATCAGACAATTCCTGTAATGTTTAGCATGTTATTGATTGGCGTCGGTTTGTTCAATATCCTTTACTTCATTGGTCAATTTGGAGACTTAGCTACTGCTGGTTATGGTGCTGCTTTAAGAATTGAACAAGTTTTTTTACTTCCTGTAATTGGATTAAATACAGCAGTATTATCTATTGGCGGACAAAATTTTGGTGCAAAAAATTATGATAGATTGAGAGAATTATACAGAAAAGCTCTAATGTTCGGATCATCTTTTATGATCTGTGCAGGAATAATAATATTTTTAGGTGCAGAGTTTTTAGTTTCATTATTTACGGATAACTCAGAGGCAATTAAGCATGGTGCAATATATCTAAAAGTTGCTGCATTAATTGGCCCAATTTATCCTGTTTTCTTTATAACCACTGCAGTATTCCAAGCAGTGAAAAAACCACTTTACAGTCTTTATCTAAGTATTCTTCGATTAACAGCCCTTCCATTTTTAAGTCTATGGTATGTAATTAATATTAAAGGAGGAGATTATGAGGATATTTTTTATACAATTTTAGTAACAAATTGGTTTATGGGAATTGCAGTTCTAATGTTTATTGGGTATTTTTTGAATAATGTTTTCAAACAAAATAAAAGTCTTTTTACTTACTAGTATTTGTCTAATATTTGTCTTTGTTACATATCTTGATTTAAAATCTAACAAAGTAAAGATTGTTGATGGAGATACTATTTATTTAAAAAATGAAAAAATTCGTTTTAGTGGTATTGATACTCCTGAAATTAAACAAACTTGCAATAAGAATAATGAGACTATTAAATGCGGAATACAAGCAAAAGAATTACTAATTAATAAGATCGGTAATAATAAAGTAAAATGTATAAAGAATGGTTTAGATAAATATAATAGAATTTTAGCTGAATGTTTTGTGAATAATCAAAGTCTATCTAAGTATCTTGTTCGGGAGGGTTATGCTTTTGCTTACAGAAAATATTCAACAAAATATGTTCAAGACGAGGATTATGCTAAAAAAAATAAAAAAGGTATGTGGGCAATGACTTTTGAATACCCTTGGGATTATAGAAGAAAAAATTAATCTTTTTGTAATTTTTTTTCTAATTTTCTAACAAGATAAGAAACAATCAATATTAAGATTAAATATTCTAGAATTAGAAATGTATAAATTTCCAGTGGCCGATAAGTTGTGACGACTAATTCGTTTGCTTTTCTTGTTAAATCACCAATACCGATTATTGACACAAGAGATGACATTTTAAGCACATAAACAAATTGGTTACCAATAGCAGGTAAAATATTCTTTATTGCTTGAGGTAAAATAACTAATCTTAATTTTCTAAAAAAACCGAGTCCTAAAGAACTTCCTGCTTCCCATTGTGATTTTTTTATTGAATTAATTCCTGCTCTGAAAATTTCAGCTTGAAAAGCACTTTCACTTATTGATAGTGCTATGATACCAGAAACAAATGGACTAAAACTTATACCTGTCATGATTGGGAGACCATAATAAATCCATAGAATAAGAACCAACAACGGTATTGCTCTTACTATTTCAACATAGCCTATATTTAAATAAGTTAAAAATTTATTCTTAGCCAAAGAGGGTATTGCAACAACAAGTCCTAAAAATATAGAAATAATTATTGAAACTATTGAAATAAAAATAGTTGTGGTCAGACCACTCAATAAAAATTTTAGATTGGTTAATCCTTCTATATTATTAGGAGATAAAATTAACCAATTAAGCTCACTTTTACCACAAGAGGTTAAAAGTAGAATTAAAGATAAAAAAAATAAATTTCTCACTCTTTAGTTTATAAAGAATAAAAAATTAATTACTAATTTATTATAGGCTTTTTAAATTATATTTAGCTAATAACTTAGTGAAGAAGCCTGATGACTTTTTCTTCTTGATCCAGTCATTCATATAGTTGTTCCATTTATCGTCGCCTTTTGGAACCATCATTGCTAAGAAAGCAGGATTTTTCTCTCCATCAGGAACTATCGCTAATTGTGGGTATTTGATCACTAATTTATTTGCTTCAGTGGAACTTGTAATATTTCCATCAGCTCTTCCGGCTAAAACTTCTTGAAAATCTCTAGCAGGTGCTTCAACTGAATTTAATTTTGATTTTGGAAAAAATTCTTTTGCTTTTTCTTCTTGTGAAGTACCTAGAGTAGTAGCAATTATTACTTTCGAATTATTTAATGAGTCCCATGTTGGAAATTTTTTTAAATTTTTCTTTAAAACCAAAGGAACAGTTCCATATTTATAGTAAGTGTCTGTAAAACCAGCTACTTCAGCTCTTTTTGGTGTTTTTGTTACACTTGTTGATATATCGTATCTTGCTGAAGTTATTCCAGAAACAATCGTTTTCCATTCTGCAGGAACAAATTCAATTTTAACACCCATATCTTTTGCTAACTCAGTCATTACATCAATATCAAACCCTTTATATTTATTGGTAGCTGGATCTTTCATTGTCATGGGATCCCAATCACCAGTTGTCCCAACTTTTAAAACTCCTGATGATAAAATTTTGTCTAAATTCGATTCTGCATTTAAAGAAAAGGGTAAAAAAGCAAATAATGCTATAAGTAATATTTTTTTCATTATTACTTGTAACTTATTTAAAATTTAAATGAGACTATAATCTTGACGCACTATCACTCATCCATGAGAATAAATGTTGTGAAAATGAGCGTCTTACGAAAAGATTTACTTCATTTTGATTTTGATTATGTATTATTACATCAATTTTTGCGAGAATTGTTTGAGTTGTAGAGCCTTTTTTTCTTCTAAAATCATTAAAATTAAATGGTGATCCAGTCTCAAATAAATCAAAAATTTTATCACCTTTAATATTTATTAAAACAAATTGATCTGTAACATCTGTCACAGCTCCTAAGTTCACTTTAGATATATTTTTGTTAAGTAAATTTTCAGTTTCATAATTATTATTATCAGGATTGGAAATTTCATTTGAGTAAACCAACCACTCATCAGGACTAAGCCAAAGAGCCGTTAATTTTTCACTACTTGAGGATGTATTAGCTTCAGTCGGTAACAATAAATTTAATGATTTACCAATAGCTGATAAAAATTCTCTTTTTTTTCCTCTTATTATTAATTTCATAACAGGCCTTATTTCTTTCATTTGTATACCCGAGTATGAATTTTCTTTAGTTATTACATTTGAATAATTAAGCATTTAATCTTTTATTCTCCTTATCTAAAAACACTGGGTCAGCTACTATTACATTAATCTTCTTATTTTCCATTGGCACAATTAATCTTTGACCCATCATTTTTTTTCCACCTTTAACAACACCTAAAGCAATAGATTTATTTAAGTTTGGACTGTAATAACTTGAAGTAACGTGACCTAACATTTCAACAGGTGATTTGTTTATATCAGCAACTATTTGTGCACCTTCTTCTAAAACTTCATCTGGGTTTTCTGTAAGTAAACCAACTAACTGTTTTCTATCATCTCTTATTGTATCAGATCTATACAAAGATCTTTTTCCTATAAAATCGTATTTCTTTTTACTGACAATCCAATCCATTTGTAAATCAATAGGTGTAACTGTTGCATCAGTATCTTGACCGACTATTATAAATCCTTTTTCAGCTCTTAATAAATGCATAGTTTCTGTTCCATAAGGAGTAATATTAAATTCTTTTCCTGCCTCCATACATTTCTCCCATACTGACTTCCCATAATTAGCTTGAATATTTATCTCGTAACTATGTTCGCCTGTAAAACTAATTCTCATTACCCTACATTTAATTTTATCAATCTTAGTATTTTTAAAAGACATATGAGGAAAATTCTCATCTGATAAATCAAGATCAGGAATTACCCTTGAAACAATCTTTTTACTATTAGGTCCACAAACACTTATAGTAGCGTAGTGATCGGTTACGGATGTTAAATATACATCTAACTCAGGCCACTCAGTTTGTAGGTAATCTTCTAATTTACCAAGAACAGTTGCAGCTCCACCAGTGGTAGTAGTCATTATATAATGGTTTTCATCTAATCTAGTAGTTACACCATCATCATAAACCATGCCATCTTCGTTAAGCATTAATCCATATCGACATTTTCCAATAGCGAGTTTAGACCAAGCATTTGTGTAAACTCTGTTTAAAAATTCAGAAGCATCAGTTCCTTGAATATCAATTTTACCTAAAGTAGATGCATCTAGAATACCAGCACTATCTCGTGCAGCTTTACTTTCTCTTTGAACAGCATCATGCATACTTTCATTATCTTTTGGATAATACCAAGCTCTTTTCCATTGACCTACGTTTTCAAATTTAGCTTTATTTTGAACATGCCAGTCATGAATTGGCGTTTTTCTAAATACATCAAAATACTCACCAACATTCCTTCCAACAATTGTGCCAAAAGTAAGTGGAGTATATGGTGGTCTAAATGTTGTTGTACCTAGCTCTCCCATTTTAGAATTTGAAGTTTCAGAAATAATACCTAGTGCATGCATATTACCTAATTTACCTTGGTCGGTGCCCATTCCGGTAGTAGTGTATCTTTTGACATGTTCAATTGATCTAAAACCTTCTCTTAATGCTAATTTAATATCTTTTGCAGTAGCATCGTTTTGATAATCAACAAAAGATTTTGTTTTTCCAATCGCTTTATCAGAAGGAAGTAACCAAATATTTCTTTTTGATTTATTAAATGAGGATTTAACTTCAAGATTTTCGTAATCTGTTATCTTAAGATTTAAAAATTTTTTGAGAGTTTTAGGTAAATCTACTAATATTTCGTCTAAAGTAAAATCACCATTACATGAGCCTATACTGATTTGGTCGGATGGATATATATCAGGAATAAAAACTTGATCTTCATCCCTAAATTTTAATTTACCACCTGATTGAGTAAAAAGATGTACTGCTGGAGTCCAACCACCTGAAATCCCAAGACAATCGCATGCAATAGATGTTTTCGAACCAACAACTTTTTGACCATCTTTTGAAAGTTGCATTATTGAAACTTTATTAATTCTTTTGTAACCAGATGTGTTAACTACAGTATATCCTTTATAAATCTTAATATTATATTTTTCAGCATCTTTAATTAATTTTGAGTCAATTTCTTCTCTATTATCAATAATTGCCTCAACATTAATTCCTTTATTAAATAAATTAATAGCAGTTTCATAAGCCGTATCATTATTTGTAAAAAGAATATTTTTTTCTCCACATGCTACACCAAATAGATTTGCATATTTATTAATCGCGGAACAAAGTAAAATACCTGGTCGATCATTGTTATTAAATATTAGTGGTCTCTCTAGAGATCCAGTAGCTGTTATGACTTTTTTGGCTCTTATTTTAAGTAACCTTTGACGAGTTTTATTATTTCTTTGATCTACAGGCAAATGATCTGTTAAATTTTCTCGAGCTAATAGGAAATTATATCCATGAAATGCAGCTACACTAGTTCTAGTTTTAATTTCTAAATTTTCGATTTTTTTGATTTCATTAATTTCTTTTTCTAACCAAGAACTTGAAACTTGATTATTAATTTTGTAATGATCTGAATTTTGGTAAATAGTTGAACCTCCTAGATAATGTTTCTCATCAACTAATAATGTTTTAAAACCATTCTTTGCAGAAGTTTTTGCAGCCATTATTCCTGAAATTCCAGCCCCAATAATTAAAACATCACAATGAATGTATTTATGTTCGTATACATCTGGATCTGCTTCAGTCGGTGATTTACCTAATCCTGCAGATTTTCTAATAAAGTACTCGTATTTTTCCCAAAAACTTGCTGGCCACATAAAAGTTTTATAATAAAAACCAGCAGGTAAAATTGGACTTAAAAAATTATTAATACCACCGATATCGAAATTTACACTAGGCCAACAATTTTGACTTGTAGCCTCTAATCCCTCATAAATTTCTATTTCAGTTGCTCTCACATTTGGCTCAGTTCTTGATGAATTATTATGTAGTTGTACAATTGCGTTAGGTTCTTCAGAACCAGCTGACATTATTCCTCGTGGTCTGTGATACTTAAAACTTCTCCCCACTAAATGTATATCATTTGCTAAAAGAGCAGATGCTAGTGTATCCCCTTTAAATCCGTAATAAGTTTTTCCATTAAACTTAAATGAAATTTTATATGTTTCATCAATAAATTTACTGGTTTTAACTCTTAAATTTTTTGTCATCGATTATTTAGTTGGTGGTTTTTCACCCATTTTATAAACAGCTTTTATTTCGTCGTTTGATGTATCTCTAACCATATTAAACCATTTTCTACATCCATGTGTATGGACCCATCTTTCAAATTGTACACCTTTTATATTTTTTCTCATAAACAAGTATTCAGCCCACTGATCATCACTTAATTCAGTTGGTTGTTTAGGTCTGACAATGTGTGCTTCACCACCAGCTTTGAATTCGCTTTGTTCTCTTTCACCACAGTATGGACAATTTATTACAAACATTAATGTGCTACAGCTGCTGCACCGTGCTCATCTACAAGATCACCACTAACAAATCTATTAATGTTAAAAGCAGCATTCAATTTATGCGGTTCATCGTTGGCAATTGTATGAGCAAATAAATCACCTGATCCAGGAGTTGCTTTAAATCCACCAGTTCCCCAACCACAATTAAAATACAAACCTTTGATTGTTGTTTTACTAATAATCGGACTTGCATCTGGACAAATATCTACAATACCTCCCCATTGTCTTAACATTCTCATCCTACTAAATATCGGATATAATTCTAATATTGCGCTTAAGGTTCCCTCTACAATTTCATGACTTCCTTTTTGTGAATAAGAGATGTAATCATCTGTGCCTGCTCCGATAACTAATTCACCTTTATCTGATTGACTTACATAAGCATGAACTGCGTTTGACATTACAACTGTATCAATAATCGGTTTTACTGGTTCTGATACTAAAGCTTGAAGTGGTTTGCTCTCTAAAGGCAATCTGAGCCCAGCCATATTTGCAATTACACTAGAATGTCCAGCTGCAACTACTCCAATTTTTTTAGTTTTAATAAAACCTTTTGTTGTTTCTATTCCTTCAACTTCATTACCATTTCTTTTAATCCCTTTAACTTCACAATTTTGTATTATATCAACTCCCATTTGATCAGCACCTCTCGCGTAGCCCCATGCAACAGCGTCATGCCGAGCTGTACCAGCTCTTTTTTGAAGAGTTCCTCCTAAAACTGGATAACGAATATCAGGAGATGTATTTATAATAGGACAAAATTTTTTGACTTCTTCAGTATTAAGATAAACTGCATCTATACCATTAAGTCTATTCGCATGAGTTCTTCTTTTCAAATCTCTTACGTCTTGTAAATTATGTGCAAGGTTCATTACTCCTCTTTGACTAAACATTACATTATAATTAAGTTCTTGAGACAAACCTTCCCAGATTTTTAAAGCGTGATCATAAAGACCTGCGCTTGCATCCCACAAATAATTAGATCTAATAATTGTGGTGTTTCTTCCTGTATTCCCACCACCAATCCATCCTTTTTCAACTACAGCAATATTTTTTAAATTATGTTTTTTTGCTAAATAATAGGCTGTAGCTAAACCATGGCCACCACCACCTATAATTACGACCTCATACTCTTTTTTTGGCTCAGGATCTTTCCAAGCTTTCTCCCAATTTTCATGGTAAGAAAAAGCATTTTTTAATAGTGTAAAAAAAGAATACTTATTTTTCATAATTATTGAATAATTACTTTATAAATATTGATTATTCAATACAATCAAAAGTGACAAATTTCCTGGAAGAGTGGGTGAGAGGCTTAAACCAGTCGTTTGCTAAATGACCGTGCGAGGAAACTTGTACCGAGGGTTCGAATCCCTCCTCTTCCGCCACTTTTTAAAACAAAGGATTATCTTTAAAGAAGTCTTTCAAAGGTATTGGTTTTTGCTCTAAAATATATCTATAAACGTTATAATTTTCTAAAACTCTTTGAACATAATTTCTAGTTTCCTTAAATTTAATTAATTCTATCCAATCGACATAATTGATTTGTTTTTTTTGAGGATCTTTATTTAATTTTTTCCAATATCTTACTCTTTTTGGTCCTGCGTTATAGGCTGCAATAGCAAATGGATATGCTCCATCATATTCTAATATCAATCCAGCAATATAATGTGAACCTAGATTAATATTATATTCAGGATCAGTTGTTAATCTAGATTTAGTGTAAGGAAGATTTGCTTGTTTAGCAACTAGTTTAGCTGTGTAAGGCATTAATTGCATTAAACCTTTTGCACCAGCGTGACTATTAGCGCTTATGTCAAATTCACTTTCTTGTCTAATTATCGATAGAATAAATGCAGTCTCAGGAATTTTTCTACCGTTGATATAATTAGGAGTGCTTATAATTGGGTAGTTGAATTTATTATGAAATCTTTTTTCATAGGATGCGATTTTGGAAATTTGTATAGCAAAATCAAACCTTTCAATATCTGTAGCAAGTTCAGCAGCAAGAATCTCACTTCCATTTTCAACATTATCATTAGCCAGATGTCTTAACATATATTTAGCGTATTTATCTTCATCTAGTTCATCTAATAAATAAATCATTTTAACAATTTCTTTTTTTTGAAAATAATCTCTATATTCTTTATTCACCTCCTTATCTTTTGTAAGCTCAAAATTTGTATTTGGATTTATTTCCATATGGGCTAACTGTCCGTAGTAAGTTGTTAAATAATTTGACGCTTCTTCAAACCATTTTTTTGCCAATTCATTATTATTTAATTCTTTATAGGTTCTTCCAAGCCAATATGCACCACGGGCTATACTAATAGGATATCCAACATTATTATAAAATTTTTCAAAATGTTCTTTTGCTAGCAAAGGATCATTTAAAAAACTTAAAGCAATCCAACCACTCATCCATTCAGCTGCAGCTAATTCAGGTCCATCTATCATACCATGATTACTAGAAATTTTGTAAGCTAACTCATATTTTTTTTTATATATCAGAGATCTTGAAATAATTTCTCTCTCGATCCACCATTTTTCAGGTCTTACAAGATAATCTTTTGTATTCTTAATCTTTAATAAGATTTCAACTGAACTATCAACTCTACCTCTTTTTCTTCTCCATTTTAATCTGTCGTAATTTAGACCAGCATCATTCTTAAATTTATCTGGGACTTTTGATATAGCATTGTCAACGCCATATGATTTACTCATTAATAATTGTCTAGCGTTATACAAGAGTTCATAGTCTTTTGGTAAATATCTTAACATTCTTTTTAAATCCCAATATTTATTATTCCAAGCAAGATAATCTGCACGCTTAATATAATCTTCCGCAACCAAATATTTTTTATATTTTTTTCTAAAAAATCTTAATTCTGATTTTGTTAACTCTGCATTTACCCATCCATTTTTAATTAGTTTTATTCCTTTTTCTTTATTTCCAGTAAAAATATAACTTTCACCTAGAATCATTTTTCCAAATCCACTCAAAGGTTCCCTTTCACCATACCATTGCACGATTTTTTTTGGTGATACAGTATCTGTGGATAATTTATGTTCAGAAAGGTATTTTATTCTTCCAATTCTTGGATAATCTTCATTTCTATCAATAAAATTTTTATAATCGAAGTAGGAAGCCTTATTTCCTTTTGTTAATAAGTGTCTCCATTGAATAAAGTCATAAATAGACCTATCCTTAGCTTTTTTAGCAGTTTGAATTGCATTAGGCCATTTTGCTAGTTTCATTTCAGAAATTGCCTTTTTTGCTAATTTAAAGTCTTTTTTGCTAAAATATTTTGACTCCTTGATATTCTTTACAACTACTGACCCAGCAATAATTGGTTTTTTTTTAGGTAAAAGAAGACCACTTTGTTCTTTCACTTTTGTAACAATTATTTCTTTTTTTTCCTCAATTTCTTTTTTTTTAATTGGTTTTGGAAGAGGTTTTAAAACGTCTACGAGTAATTTTTTTTGAGTCTCCTCTGTTGATAATTCAGGTTTTTTAATGGGCAAAATTTGCGCTGAAGAGTAACTAATTGTCAAAATTGACAATAAGGACAAAACCATAAAAAATAATAATTTTTTAAGCATAATCTTTATTATATGAATCTATAATCTATGTTATAAGTATTTATGTTTAAAGGTTCAAATGTTGCTTTAGTCACCCCATTTAAAGATAAAAAACTTGATGAAGTCTCTTACATTAAGTTAATTCACTTTCATATTGAAAATGGAACAAATGGTCTTGTACCAGCCGGTACTACAGGTGAGTCGCCAACTTTAAACCATGATGAACATCAGCGGGTAATAGATTTATGTGTTAAGGAAAGCAAGGGTAAATTACCAGTTATTGCAGGCACAGGATCAAATTCTACTGAGGAGGCTATTTCACTCACTACACATGCAGAAAAAATGGGTGCAAATGCAGCTTTGATAGTAACACCCTATTATAACAAACCTACTCAAGAAGGTCTTTACCAACACTACAAGTCAATTAATGATAAATGTGGAATACCTATAATTATATACAACATTCCGAGTAGATCTGTAATAGATATGAATGTTGACACAATGGCAAGACTTTATGAATTAAAAAATATTGTTGGAGTAAAAGATGCTACAGGAGACCTTAATAGAGTAAATCTTACTTTAGAAAAATTAGGGAAAGATTTTATCCAACTAACTGGTAATGATGATAATGCTTTGGATTTCAATAGAAGAGGAGGGGTAGGTACCATAAGCGTAACTGCAAATATAGCACCAAAGCTTTGTGCTGAATTTCAAAAATTTTCTTTAATGAAAGATGAAAAATCTCAGTCTGAAGCTGAAAATTTAAATAAAATTTTACAACCATTACATCACTCAATGTTTGTTGAAAGTAATCCAAGTCCAGTAAAATATGCTGCTAAATTGCTAAATTTGTGTGAAGATGATGTAAGACTTCCGATGGTTAAAGTATCTGAGGAAACTAAAAATATTATCAAAAAAGCTTTGCAATCTGCAAAATTAATTTAATGAAAAAGAAAACCAATTCTGGTTTTAAAATAATTTGTTACAATAGAAAAGCTAGTTTTAATTATTTTTTTGAAAATACTTTAGAGGCAGGTATAGTATTAAAAGGTTCTGAAATCAAATCAATAAGAAGTGGTAAAGTAAATATTGCAGACGCTTATGCTATAGAAAAAAAAGGAGAAATTATTTTGATAAATTCACATATATCGTCATATAAACAAGCCAGTTTTTCAAATCATAAACCTTTAGATGAAAGAAAACTTCTTCTTAATAAAAAAGAAATAAATAAACTAATTGGTAAGATGCAAAGAGATGGTTTTACAATAGTTCCTACAAAGATGTATTTTAAAAATGGAAAAGCAAAAATTGAACTAGCAATTGCTAAAGGGAAAAAACAATATGATAAAAGGGCAGTTAAGAAAAAAAGGGATTGGGATCGTGACAAATCAAGATACATTAGAAAATCCAGCTAAATCTATTTATTTAGGAATTGGATCAAATTTAGGTAATAGATTTGAAAATATTGAAAAAGCAAAATTTAAATTATCTCAAAATGATATAAAAATTTTGAGCTCCTCAAGCTATTATGAGAGCTTATCCTGGCCAAATCCAAAAAATCCCAAATTTTTAAATATAGTTTTGAATGTAAAAACTAATTTAAATCCCTCAAAATTACTAAGTAAATGTAAAGAAATTGAAATCGATCTTGGCAGAAAAAAAACAAAAAGAAACTCTCCTCGTGTATGTGATATTGATATAATTGACTATTTCAACAAAGATATTTCTGGCGCAATTATTTTACCTCATCCAAGAATGCATTTGAGAAATTTTGTATTACTTCCATTATTTGAGTTAAATAAAGATTGGAAACATCCAATATTTAAACAACACATAAAATATCTCATTTTTTCTTTATCAAATAGAGACATTAGAACTATTAAACAAATTTGATTTAATGGTATAATTAGTTATGTTGAATTCAGAAGATTTAATTAATAAAGTAAAAATTTACAATAAGTTTTTTAATCCTGAAAAACTAAACAAAGCTTATAACTTTGCAGTTAAGGCTCATAGCAATCAAAAAAGAGCTTCAGGAGACCCTTATTCTGTTCATCCAATTGAAGTTGCAAATATATTAACAGATTTAAAATTGGATAGTGCAACTATTACAACTGGATTGTTGCATGATACGATAGAAGATACTTATGCTACCTACGAGACAATTAAGGGAGAATTTGGAGATGAGGTAGCTGATTTAGTTGATGGTGTTACTAAAATATCTGTTTTTGAAAACACTGCTACAACTAATTCAAAAGCTGAAAATTTTAGAAAATTAATTTTAGCCACATCAAAAGATATAAGAGTTTTATTAGTAAAAATAGCTGATCGATTACATAACATGAGAACAATTAAAGCAATTAATAATGAGGATAAAAGAAAAAGAATTGCACAAGAGACAATGGAAATTTATGCCCCTTTAGCTGATAGAATGGGAATGCATAGAATAAGAGATGAGCTTGAAGATCTATCTTTTGATATTCTTAATAACGAAGCTAGAAAATTAATTCAAAAAAGACTCGATGAAATTAAACTCGATAAAAAGGATATTTTTGAAACACTATCTAATGAATTTAAATATTTATTAGGAAAAAATAATATAAAATCTGAAATTTATGGAAGAGAAAAAACGCCTTTCTCAATTTGGAGAAAAGTTCAAAAGAAAAGAGTATCTCTGGAGCAAATAACTGATATTATTGGTTTTAGAATAATCTTATCAAATATTGATGATTGCTATAAAACACTTGGTGTAATACACAAGGAATATAATTGCATACCTGGAAAGTTTAAAGATTATATATCCTCAGCTAAGATAAATGGCTATAAATCTATACATACTGCCGTGATTGGTTCAAACAAAAAACCAATCGAAATCCAGATTAGAACAAAGGATATGCATGAATTTGCTGAAAGAGGGATAGCATCTCACTGGCAATATAAGTCTTCAGAAAAATTTAATTCATTAACATGGAAAGAATATGACTGGTTGAAAGATTTAGTTGAGATTATAGAGAAAAATGAGAATCCAGAACATTCATATGAATATACTAAACTACAAATGTTTCAGGAAAACGTTTTTTGTTTTACTCCAAAAGGATCAGTAATAAAATTACCCAAAGATGCTACTCCAATTGATTTTGCTTATGCGGTTCATACTAAAATTGGAGATACTGCTATCGGATGTGAAATAAATGGAAATAAAAGCGAGCTACAAACTATTTTAAGAAATGGTGATAGTGTCAAAATAATTACATCAAAAAATCATTCACCTTCTTTACACTGGATACCTATAACTAAAACTGGAAAAGCAAGAGCAGCAATAAGAAGATACTGGCACGACAGAGGTGAAAAAAAAGAGAGTAAAATAAAGAAATATAATACAACATTGTGGATTTCCCTACCTGATAAACCAGGTCAGTTAGGTAATGTAAGTTCTTTGATAGGTGAGCATAAACTAAATATTTCAAATCTTGTGATGGCAGGAAAAAACCCTAATTATATCAATTTCAAATTTCAATTAATTATAAGAGATCTTAAAAATTTTACTAATTTTATTGCAGAGCTGAAACAAAAAGGTATAAAATTTAAGATAATCAGACACGAAGATAAAAGAAATGCTTTCACACAAAAAATCCTTAGATATTTTAAGAAAGACTAATGCATTATTAGAGGGTCATTTTATTTTATCATCAGGACTACACTCGCCAAAATACATTCAATGTGCTAAATTAATGAGTTATCCTCATTTAGCTGAAAAAATATGTAAATCACTAGCAAATAAGATTAAAAAGAACTTTAAAAAAATTGATTTAATTTTAGCTCCAGCAATAGGTGGTATTATAATAGGTTATGAAATTGGAAGAATTCTAAAAAAAGAAACAATTTTTTGTGAGAGAGTTTCAGGAAAGTTTAATTTAAGAAGGGGTTTTAAAATTAAAAAGGGATCAAGAGTCTTAATTGTTGAGGACGTTATTACTACTGGAAAATCAAGTATGGAATGTGTAAAATTAATAAAAAAAAATAATGCAAAACTATTAGGTTTTGCATCAATAATTAATAGATCTAACAAAAAAGATCTTAAAATAAAAAGAAAGATCATTTCTCAGTTAAAAATTGAGGTTCCTAGTTACAAAAGAACTAACTTACCTAGCGATCTTAAATTATTACCAATTACCACTCCCGGGAGTAGATTTATTAAGTGAAACGTTTAGGAGTTAACATAGATCATATCGCTACATTAAGAAACGCCCGTGGTGAATTACATCCTAATCCACTATTTGCAGCTAAATTTGCTAAAAATGCTGGTGCAGACTCGATCACAATTCACTTACGTGAAGATAGAAGACATATAAATGACATAGATGCAAAAAAAATTTGTTCAATTAAAAATCTTTTAGTAAATTTAGAAATTTCAACAAATTCTGAAATTGTAAAAATAGCACTTAAATTAAAACCTGATTTCGTTTGTATCGTACCAGAAAATAGAAAGGAAATTACAACAGAAGGCGGTTTAAACCTAAAAAAAAATAAATCTAAGATCAAAAAAATAATTTCTAAATTTGCTAATAAAAATATAAGAACTAGTTTATTCATTAATCCATCTTTGAGTGACATTAAAATAGCCAAAGAATTAAAAACAGACTGTATTGAGATTCATACAGGTCATTTAGCAAACTTAGTAAAATCAAAAAAAAACTTTTCTAAAGAATTTCAAAGAATAAAAAAAAGTTCCAAATTGGCTAACAATCTTGGTATAGAAGTGCATGCAGGACACGGTCTTGATTATAAGACTACAAAAATTTTAACTAAAATTAACGAAATTCAAGAATTTAATATTGGTCATTATTTAATAGGTGAGTCTGTTTTTTACGGTTTGAATAAAATTATAAAAATTTTTAAGAAAATTATAAAAGTTTAAGATGAAAATTTTAGGTATTGGAGTTGATATTGTACAAAATAAGAGAATTAAAGATTTAATTAAAAATAAAATTTTTATTAATAGAACATTTGGAAAAAAAGAAATCATGATTTCAAAAAAATTTTTCGATAAAACAAATTATTTTGCTAAAAGGTTTTCAGCTAAAGAAGCGCTAGCTAAAGCTTTAGGGACTGGATTTAGAAATAATCTAAATTTAAAAGATATTCAAATTTTAAACGATAAATTAGGTAAACCTTATTTTTTAAAAACAAAAAAGATTGATACTATTATTTTCAGAAAATTTAAAATTAGAAAATATGATTTATTTCTATCTATTTCTGATGAGAAAGATCATTCAATATCATTTACAATTCTTAAGGCTCAATAATGTTTAATAAAAAATTTTTATTTGAAAACGCTAAAACTTTATTTTATGCATTAATAATTGCTATAATAATAAGATCACTTTTTATACAACCATTTTATATTCCATCTTCATCAATGGAACCTAATTTATTAGTGGGTGATAGACTTTTTGTTACAAAATATTCATATGGTTATAGTAAACATTCATTCCCATTCAGTCCTCCATTTTTTCGAGGAAGGATTTTTTCAAATAACCCAGAAAGGGGAGATGTAGTTGTTTTTAAAACTCCTGCAGATAATAGAACTGATTATATTAAAAGATTGGTAGGTTTACCAGGAGATAAAATTCAATTTATTGAATCCAATTTATACGTAAATAATACTGAAATATTAAAATCAAAATTAAAAATTAAAAAAAAGATTTTTTGTGGTAACAATGAGATTGATGTTGTTTTATTTGAGGAAAATTTATCTGAAAAAAAAAAACATTTAACCGTATACTTAAGAAAAAATACTTATCAAAATTCAGATCCATTTATAGTTCCTGATAATCATTATTTTTTTCTTGGTGATAATAGAGATTGTTCCAAAGATAGCAGATTTTTAACCAGTGTTGGATACGTACATAAGGATAATCTTGTAGGAAAGGCTCAATTTATTTTTTTTTCATCAGATAGAACTTTTGGTAGTATTTTTTATTTTTGGAAATGGAATAAATCAATAAGGTTTGATAGATTTTTTAAAAAAATTATCTAATGAAAATAGATTATTCTAAATTAGAAAAAAAAATTGAAATAATATTTAAAAATAGAGATTTATTAATTCAATCACTTACTCATAAAAGCTTCGACAAAAAAAAAAATAATGAAAAAATAGAATTCTTAGGTGATAGGGTTTTAGGTTTAGTTATTGCAAAAAAACTTTTAGAAATTTATCCTAATGAAAAAGAAGGTATACTTGATAAAAAATTTGCCTCACTCGTAAATAAAAAAACCTGTCTAGAAATCGCACAAAATTTAGAGTTAGAAAAATTTGTTCTAACTTTTAATGTTAAGAAAAAAAACAACATAATTGAAGATAAAGTTCTAGCTGATAGCTGTGAAGCTTTAATTGGTTCAATATATTTAGAGAAAGGTTTTTTAGCTGTTGAGAAATTTATTCTAAATCAGTGGTCTAAACATATCAAAGATAGTGTGATTACTAAAGTTGATGCTAAAACAAAGCTTCAAGAATTTTCATTAAAAAAATTTAAAAAATTGCCAGTTTATAAATTATTCTCAAATACAGGGCCAAGACATAAGCCTATTTTTAAAGTTGGTGTAAAATTATTTAATACTAAATTTTATATTTCAAAGGGTAAATCAAAAAAAGAAGCAGAACAAAATGCAGCAGTTTTATGTTTGGAGAATATTAGTTAAATGAGCTGGGATGATTTAGGTTTTTTACTTTCCAAAAATAAATATAGTGAAAATTCCATTATTTCTGAAGTCTATACTAAAAATCATGGAAAAGTATCTGGTATTATATTCGGTGGGACTTCAAAAAAAATAAAGAATTATCTTCAAATTGGAAATCAAATTTATATAAATTACACGTCAAAATCAGATAATAAACTTGGTTATTTTAAGATAGAAATACAAAAAGCTTTATCGCCTTTTTATTTTGATAATAATAAAAAACTATCATGTATTACATCTGCAATAAATTTGATTAAATTATTGACACCCGAATTCCAAAAAAATAAAGATATTTATTTTTCAATTGAAAATTTCTTTTTACTATTAAAATCTAATAATTGGATAAAAAATTATATATTTTGGGAACTAAATTTGTTTAAAATTTTGGGATATGATTTAGAGTTCAATAATTTAGTTGATAAAAAAATAATTGGTAATCAATTAAAATATGTATCAAAATCGAATATTGATAGAAAAATTATTCCAAATTTTTTAATTGAAAGAAATAATGATCAAGAAAATCTTGAAAATTTATTAAATGGTTTAAAATTGGTAGGTGATTATTTGGAAAAAACTATATTAAAACCTAATAATCTTAATTATCCTTTAAGTAGACAGTATTTCATAAGCAGCCTAAAATAATCATTTTAGAATAGTGTGTATTCTATCAGCATAGTAACTTACTATTGCATTTGCGCCCGCTCTTTTAAAAGATATTAAACTTTCTATTATAGTTTCATTACTTATTATACCTTTTTTTATACCGTTAGCTAAAAGACTGTATTCTCCAGAGACTTGATAAGCCATCACAGGTATTTTAAAATTTTGTTTAATTAGACTAATTATATCTAAATATGGTAAACCAGGTTTCACCATTACCATATCAGCTCCTTCTTTTATATCCAAAGCAACTTCTCTTAACGCTTCATTGCTGTTTTTAAAATCCATTTGATAGTTTTTTTTGTTTCCTTTTAATAATCCTTTTGATCCAACTGCATCACGAAATGGCCCATAAAAACCTGATGCATATTTTACAGCATAAGACAAAATTTGTGTCATTTTATATCCGTTTTTATCTAGCGCTTTTCTTATTTTTCCAATTCTACCATCCATCATGTCAGAAGGTGCCAACACATCGCAACCAATTTGTGCTTGTAATAAAGATTGGTTAATTAGAATTTCAATAGTTTCATCATTTAAAACATATCCTGATTTAAATAATCCATCATGGCCATGTGATGTATATGGATCTAAAGCAACATCACACATAATACCAATTTCATCCTTATACTTTTTTTTAATAAGTTGAATTGCTTTACATACCAAATTGTCTTCATTTAAAGCCTCAGTACCTAAAAAATTTTTTTTGTTATTTTGCGTATGTGGAAATAACGCAACCATTGGTAAATTATTTTTAATAGCTTTATCAATAATAAAACCTATTTTATCAAGTGTATATCGATAAACATCAGGCATTGATTTTATTGCTTGTCTCTTATTTTTTCCGTCTATTAGAAAGACTGGCAATATAAAATCGTTAGAAGTTAGATTATTTTCCTCAATTAATCTTCTCGACCAATCATTTTTTCTACTACGTCTAAGTCTCAAACTTGGGTATTTGCCAGTAATCATGTTTAAATTTATTTAAATAATGCGACAAATGTAATATACAAATAAATCATAAAAAGGATATTAAATAATTTTAAAGAAAACAATATATTATAAATGAATTTAAATTTTAATGACTTTCAAAAACAAGATATTAAGTTTGATATAGATAAATTACAGCAAGCTTATAAAGATGTATTATCAATTAAAGGATTTACAGGTGTTGACGGTATTTCTAATTTTGGTGCAATTTCGTTAACTCAAATTCCAGGTGACCCAGACTCTATTAAAGGTCATAAAGCAAGAGGAGTTTTTTGGACTAAACCTGACTCATCAGGAAAAGAGGCAATGAGAGACGAAAAAATAAATGAAGAAGCATATTCAGAATTTATTGAAGATTATAAAAATACTTATTTCAAAGAAGTGTTTGATGTTTTGTCATCAAAATATAAGTTAGGAAGAGTAAGAGTGCTACTAAAAGAACCAAGGTCTACACTTAGTTGGCATAGAGATCCTGAACCTAGATTGCATATTCCAATAATCACAAATCCTGGTTCGATAATGGTAATTGATAATGTTGCCAAACATATGCCTGCAGATGGTTCAGTTTGGATAACTAATAATACAAAATATCACAACGCTTTTAATGGTGGAGAGGAAAATAGAATCCATTTAGTAGCTTGTGTTTTAGATTATAAATTTAATTAATTTGAAAAAAATATTTATATCATCAGATCATGCAGGATTTATTTTAAAGGAGCAAATTAAAAAAAAATTTTCAGGAAAATACATATTTTTAGATTTAGGAACGACAAGCTCAAATATTTCTGTTAATTATCCAGTCTTTGCTCATAATCTTTGTAAAAAGGTTGCAAAAAATAACAAGAATATAGGTATTTTAGTATGTGGTTCAGGCATGGGTATGTCAATGGCAGCAAATCGACACAAAAAAATAAGGGCCGCTGTGTGTTATTCAGTTAAAAACACCAAATTATCTAGATTGCATAACAACGCAAATATTATTACATTAGGATCTAGATTGACAAAAAAAAATATCGCATTTAAATGTATTGAAACTTTTATAAATACTAAATTTGAAGGTGGTAGACACAAAAAAAGAGTAAACAAAATATAAGAGAGCATTATGTCAAGTGAAAAAAAATATATAAATTCTAACTATGAAGATTTTTTTGAAAAAAGTTTATCAAAATCAGATCCTGAACTTTTTAAAGCAATTAATGATGAATTAATTAGACAACAAAACCACATTGAACTTATTGCATCAGAAAACATCGTCTCACAAGCTGTATTAGAAGCTCAAGGTTCTGTTTTAACAAACAAATATGCTGAAGGATACCCAGGTAAGAGATATTATAATGGATGTGATCATGTGGATGTAGCTGAACAATTAGCAATTGATAGAATAAAAAAACTTTTTAATTGTAAATATGCTAATGTTCAACCGCACTCTGGTGCCCAAGCTAATGGTGCTGTTTTTTTAGCTTTACTTAAACCTGAAGATACATTTTTAGGTATGAGTTTAAATTCAGGAGGACACATAACGCATGGATTAAAAATTTCAATGTCTGGAAAATGGTTTAATGCAATAAGTTATGATGTTGATAAAAAATCTGAATTAATAGATTACGATAATGTTGAAAAACTTGCTTTGGAGCACAAACCAAAATTAATAATTGCTGGAGGAAGTGCTTACTCAAGGGTTATTGATTTTAAAAGGTTTAGAGAAATTGCTGATAAAGTTGGAGCTTATTTGATGGTTGATATGGCTCATTTCTCAGGATTGGTTGCTGGAAAAGGATATCCTAATCCATGTGATTATGCTCATGTTGTTACTTCAACAACACATAAAGTTTTTAGGAGTGCTAGAGGAGGTATTATACTTTCAAACGATGTTGATCTTGGAAAAAAATTTGATACAGCTGTTTTTCCTGGATACCAAGGTGGGCCGTTGATGCATATTATTGCAGCTAAAGCAGCAGGTTTTTTTGAAGCCTTAAAACCTGAATTCCAAACTTATATTAAAAATGTTCTAGCCAATGCTAAAATATTAGCTGAAACTTTAAAGAATAATGGTTTTAAGATTTATTCTGGAGGAACAGATACTCATTTGATGCTTGTTGATTTAAGACCGTTTAACGTAAAAGGAAATTTAGCTTCTGAAAGTTTAGAAAGAGCTAATATAACATGTAATAAAAATGGAATACCTTTTGATACAGAAAAACCAATGATTACTTCTGGAATTCGATTAGGATCTCAAGCAGCAACTACTAGAGGTTTTGGTTTAAAAGAATTTGAAAAAGTTGGTGAACTAATAACAAAAGTAATAAAAGGTTTATCACAAAACCCTAATGATAATAGCAAAGTAGAGGATGAGGTGAGAAAAGAAGTTATAGATTTATGTTCTTCTTTTCCAATTTATAAAAATCTTAATAGATGATTTGTTCAATATGTAAGAAGGGTGAGACTTCAGTTGTCGACTCACGTCCAACTGAAGACGGTACCGCTATACGTAGAAGAAGACTTTGTGTATGTGGAGCTAGATTCACAACATTTGAAAGAGTTCAATATAGAGAAATAATGGTGATAAAAAAAAATGGAAGAAAATCAGCATTTGATAGAGACAAACTTGCAAAATCTATTTTTATAGCATTAAAAAAAAGACCAATAGATACGGAAACTACTGAAAAATTCATTAGTCGAATATCACGATCTTTAGAGGAACTAGGTCAGAGTGAGATTTCTACTAATACAATTGGAACAATGGTTATGGAAGGATTAAAAGAACTTGATCCGGTAGCTTATGTAAGATTCGCTTCCGTTTATAGAAATTTTAGAGAAGAAAAAGATTTTGTACAATTTGTGGACAAATTAGATGTCTACAAAAAAAGATAAATTTTCATCAAAAGACAAAAGTTATATGAAACTGGCTATTAGTTTAGCGAGAGGAAGAATAGGATTAACAGGGGAAAATCCATCAGTAGGATGTTTAATTGTTAAAAATGATAGAATAATTTCTATTGGCCAAACCGGTTTTGGGGGCAGACCTCATGCTGAACGCAATGCAATAAACAATTCTTTAGAAAAACTAAATGGTTCTAAAATGTACTTGACGCTCGAACCTTGTAATCATTACGGTAAAACACCTCCTTGCACTAATAGCATAATTAAAAATAGCATTAGTGAGGTTATTTATGGAATGGATGATATAGATAAAAAAGTTAAAGGAAAAAGTTTTAAAATTTTATCAAAAAAGAATATAAAAGTTAAAAAAGGTCTTTTAAAAGCTGAGGCTAAAAATTTGTATGATACGTATATTGTAAATAGAATTAAAAAGTTACCCTATGTAACTGGAAAGATTGCTATTTCAAAAAATAGATTAATTTACAGTGAGGGAATTAAAAGAATTACTGATAAATCATCTGATAAAATAACTCATTACTTACGATATAAAAACGATTCTATAATGATTTCGTCCAAAACTCTAAATACTGATAATCCAAAACTAAATTGTAGATTAAAAGGATTTGAAAATTTTTCACCTAGAAGGATAATTTTAGATAGGAATTTAAAAATGAAAATAAATAGTTATATTTTTAAATCTACTAAAAGGAATAATACTATTATATTTCACAATTCTTCTAATAGTAAAAAAATCCAGATCTTAAAAAAAAAAGGATTAACTTTACTTAAATCTAAAGTAGATAATAATAAACTATTTGATTTAAGAATAATTCTAAAAAAATTGTATACTTTAGGAACAAGAAATTTATTAATTGAAGGTGGTGATGAGATAACGAAAAATTTGATTAAAAATAGATTAATTGATAAATTTTATTTATTTAAAAGCTCCAAAAATATGAAAATTGGTAGAAAACATAAATTCTTCACATCCTTAAATATATTAAACAGCAGATATAGAAAAAAAAATAAAGTTAGTTCTAAACTAGCTAAAGATAAAATTACAATTTATAAAAGATAAAATGTTTAATGGAATTATTTTTAATAAAGGTTTAATTACCAAAATATCCAAAAGATCAAAAGGTATAAATATTTTTGTAAAATCAGATCTTAAACTAACTAAAAAAGATATTGGAGTATCTGTTGCTTGTGATGGAGTTTGTTTGACTTTAATCACGATTAAAAAAAAAATTTTAGAATTTTATCTTTCAAATGAAACAATTAGAAGATCAAAATTTAAATTTTTAAAGACAAATGATTTAATTAACTTAGAACTTCCTCTTAAATATGGTCAAAAAATTTCAGGTCATATATGTCAAGGACATGTCGACACTACTGGTAAAGTGTTAAGTGTTAAAAAAATAGATAAATCGTATATCTTTGATTTTGAAATTAACTTTAAGGAGAAAAAAAATATTATTGAAAAAGCCTCAATTTGTATCAATGGTATTTCTCTAACAATATCAAAGATAACAAAAAAAGGGTTTCAGATATGGGTAATTCCCCATACTTATAAGTTAACTAATCTGTCTCAAATTAAAAAAGGAAGCCTTGTAAATATTGAAATAGATATTCTTTCAAAATACGTTAAAAACTTTTTTCATGAAAAAAAGTAATTATTCACCAATAGAATCAATTATCAAAATTGCAAAAAAAGGTGGCATGTTTATTTTAGTTGACGATGAAAAAAGAGAAAATGAAGGTGATTTAGTAATATCTACATCTGATACCAATGCTAAAAATATTAATTTTATGGCAAAGTACGGAAGAGGTTTAATTTGTTTGGCTTTAGATAGTTTACAAGCTAAGAGATTAAACTTATCTTTAATGTCTCCTGTTAATCAGTCAAGAAATAAAACTGCATTTACTGTTTCAATTGAAGCAAAAAAAGGAATAACAACGGGAATATCTGCAAAAGATAGAGCTAGAACTATTAGAATAGCATCAAGAAAAAATGTTAATAAAAAAGATATTGTTTCCCCAGGCCATGTTTTTCCTATTATTGCAAAAGACGGAGGTGTGCTTGTTAGAGCAGGCCATACCGAAGCCTCAGTTGATATTTCAAAAATTGCAAAGAAAAATAACTCAGCTGTAATTTGTGAAATAATGAATGAAGACGGAACTATGGCTAGAGGACTTAATCTACTTAATTTTGCCAAAAAACATAAATTAAAGATTGGTAAAATTGAAGATTTAATTTCATACAGATTAAAAAAAGAAAAATTGATTAAATTAAAAAAAACGTCAGATATTAAAATAGATAAACAAAAATTTAAGATAAAGATTTATGAGAATCTACTTGATGGATCAGAACATTTTGCTCTTATAAAAGGAAATATAAAAAAAAATATAGCACCAAGAGTAAGAGTTATTTCATCGAATGTAGTACAAAATTATCTTACTAATCAACAATTACCAAATTCATTTAAAAAAACATTAAATCATTTTAAAAAGTTTAATAATTGTGTGCTTGTATTTATTAAGGATACAAATCTTAAATCTGTTTCTCAAACATTAAAAAATTTTAAAAAAAAAGATTCGCATAAAAAAGGTAAAGATCAATTGATTAAAAATTATGGTATAGGTGCACAAATTATTAAATCTTTACTTATAAAAGATATGATATTAGTAACTAGATCTAGAAAAAAAGTTGTAGGTTTAGATGGTTATGGGATTAGAATAACTAAACAAGAAATAATTAAATGAAAAAAAAAGTATTAATAATCACTGCAAGTTATTACTTGGACATAACAAAAAGCTTAAAAACAGATGCAGAATTGTTATTAGAGAAATCAAAAATTAGATTTGACGTTATTGATGTACCCGGTGTTTTTGAAATACCTGTAACTATAGCCAAAAATATTAAAAAATATGATGGGTTTATCGCGCTTGGATGTGTAATCAAAGGAGAAACTCCACATTTTGACTTTATCTCAAAAACAACATTTGAAGGTTTAATGAAATTATCTATAGACAATAAAAAACCTATTGGTAATGGAATAATCACTTCTTTAAATCTTAAACAGGCAATTCAAAGATCTGTAGCAGACAAAGGCAAGGGTAAAGAAGCAACTAAAGCAGTTATATCTGTATTATCTCAAAAATGAGAACCTCTTATAGTCCTAAAAATAATCCTAGAGTTATTATTATTCAAAAATTATATGGAAAATTTTTCAATGATGAGGAAAAATTAGATTTTCCAAAACACAGATTTAAAAAATTTATTAAAGATGTCGTTTCTGGCACAATTGAACGTAATGAAATTTTGACTGAAGAATTAGATAAAAGTTTAGGAAATGAATTTAAACTTAATAATTTAGATAAATTATTTCAAGTAATATTAAAATCTGCAACATATGAACTTTTATATAAGCCAAATGTTTCATTAAAGATTATAATTAAAGAGTATCTAACTGCCTCAAATTTCTTTATAGAAAATTCCCAAACAAAATATCTTAACGCGTTACTGGATAATGTTGCTAAAAAAGTAAGAATAACTGATGAATGAGTTTGAACTTATAAAAAAATATTTTTCAAAATTATCATCTAATAATAAAAACTCTTTAAGATTAAATGATGATGTTTTTTTTGATAAAAAGCAAAAATTAGTTATCTCTGTAGATACCTATGTTGAAGGTGTACATTTTTTAGATTTTCGAAGTCCAGATCTAGTTATCAAAAAGATTATTAGATCTTCTATATCTGACTTGATATGTAAGGGTGTGAGTCCTAAATATTACTTTATTTCAGGTTCTGGTAATAGAAAATCTTTTACTAAAAAAAATCTTGTAATGATTTCAAAATCATTAAAACAAGAACAAAAAAAATATTCAATTTATTTGAGTGGTGGAGACACCACTTTTTCAAAAAAATTATCCTTCACAATTACATCTGTTGGATTTTCAGATAAAATAATCTATAGAAATAGAGCAAAAATAGATGATGATATATATGTTACAGGTAATTTAGGAGATAGTTTTATTGGTTTAAAAGTTTTGCAAAAAAAAATTAATTTAAACCGAAATTTAGCAAGATATTTTATAAATAAATATTTTCATCCAAATATACATACAAATATTACAAAAAAATTATTTTTGATTGCTAATACTTCTATAGATATATCGGATGGCATAATAGCTGATTTAGAGAAATTGATTAATAATCAAAAGCTTTCTTATGTACTATATTTAAATAATATTCCGATATCAGAAAAACTTAATAAATTAATTGAATTAAAAATTACAAAAAAAATTAAGTCTATAACTCGTGGTGATGACTACCAAATATTATTTACTGCTTCGCCATCAAAATCCAGAATTATCTCTAAAATTGGTAAATCTTTGGGCATTAAGATTTCAAAAATAGGAAAAATTTGTCATCACAGTCAAAAATCTCAAATTATCAATGAAAAAAATGAGAAAATTGCCCTTAAAAATAAAGGGTATTTTCACAAATTTTAAAAGTTAATCATTGCGTTTTATACTTTTTTTTGTATTGTCCGGATTTTAAAACTAACAACCAATAACTTAATTAAGGTTAATATGAACTCAACAGTCGAAACAATTCTTTTATATACAATTACTGCAGGACTTTTATCAATAGTTTATGGATATTTCACAGGAAAAAATATTTTAAATTCAAGTGCTGGTAACTCTAAAATGCAGGAAATTGCATCAGCAATTCAAATTGGTGCTAAAGCATATTTAGCTAGACAGTATAAAACTATTGCCATTGTTGGTGTTGTTGTTTTGGTGATTGTAAGTATAGCTTTTAGTCCTTTAGTTGGTTTAGGATATCTTATAGGTGCAGCATTATCTGGCATTGCAGGTTATGTTGGAATGTTAGTTTCAGTTGAAGCAAATGTTAGAACAGCAGAAGCTTCAAGAAAAGGCTTAGCGAGTGGTCTTTCGGTTGCTTTTAAATCTGGTGCAGTTACAGGTATGTTAGTTGCTGGTCTAGCATTATTAGCTATAGCAGTTTATTATTATTTATTGCTAAAGTTCAATGTAGATGAAAGAGAAATTGTCAATGCATTAGTTGCTTTAGGTTTTGGAGCTTCATTAATTTCAATTTTTGCAAGATTAGGTGGAGGAATATTTACGAAAGGTGCCGATGTAGGAGCTGATTTAGTAGGTAAAGTTGAGGCTGGTATACCAGAAGACGATCCAAGAAATCCTGCTGTAATCGCAGATAATGTTGGTGATAATGTTGGAGATTGTGCGGGAATGGCTGCGGACTTGTTTGAAACATACGCAGTAACTATAGTTGCAACTATGGTTTTGTCCTCAATATTCTTTCCAAGTGATCTATCAATGATGATTTATCCATTAACTATTGGTGGAGCTTGTATTTTAACATCAATTATTGGAACTTTCTTTGTAAAACTTGGTAAAAGCAAAAATGTTATGAATGCGTTATACAAAGGTTTTGTTGTTTCTGCTGTCGCTTCATTAGCAATACTTTATCCTGTAACAGATTATGTCTTAGGATTAGAAAATACTTATGAATTAAATGGCACATCATTTTCAGGTATTAGTCTTTATTATTGTGGTGTTATAGGCTTAATTATAACTGGATTACTAATATGGGTAACAGAATATTATACTGGTACAAATTATAGACCAGTTAGAAGTGTTGCAAGTTCTTCAACTACAGGTCATGGCACGAATGTAATACAAGGTTTAGCTGTTTCTCTAGAAGCAACTGCAGTGCCAGCATTAATAATCGTAGCTGGAATTTTATTAACTAATCACATTGCAGGACTCTATGGCATTGCAATAGCTGTTACTACAATGTTAGCTCTTGCAGGTATGGTAGTTGCATTAGATGCATACGGACCTGTTACAGATAATGCTGGCGGAATTGCTGAAATGTCTAAATTGCCAAATAATGTTAGAAAAACTACTGATGCATTAGATGCTGTAGGTAATACTACTAAAGCTGTTACAAAGGGATATGCAATTGGTTCAGCAGGTTTAGGTGCCTTAGTTTTATTTGCAGCTTACACTGAAGATATTAAACATTTTTCGAAAGAAGTAGGATCAAAATTAGAGGGCATTGTTGTAACATTTGATTTATCTAACCCTTACGTTGTTGTTGGACTGTTAATTGGAGGAATGCTACCATATTTATTTGGCTCAATGGGAATGCAAGCAGTTGGTAGAGCAGGTGGTGCCGTTGTTGTTGAAGTTAGAAGACAATTTAAAAAATATCCAGGTATTATGAAAAGAAAACAAAAACCCGACTACGCTAAACTTGTAGATCTATTAACTGTTGCTGCAATCAAAGAAATGATAATCCCTTCATTGTTACCGGTTTTATCACCAATTGTTTTATATTTTATAATATTAGCTATAGGTGGTCAGGTTGCAGCTTTAGCTTCTGTTGGAGCAATGTTGTTAGGTGTAATTATTACAGGACTATTTGTTGCTGTATCAATGACAGCTGGAGGTGGAGCCTGGGATAATGCAAAAAAATATATAGAAGATGGTAATCATGGTGGGAAAGGTTCTGAAGCTCATAAAGCTGCTGTAACAGGTGATACGGTAGGTGATCCCTACAAAGATACTGCTGGCCCTGCTGTTAATCCAATGATTAAGATAACAAATATAGTAGCTTTATTATTACTTGCTGTAATCGCTGGTTAGTTTTTGATCCTTTTTTTTCCTAAAGGGTCATCAATTTTTTGTCTTACAGAATAAAGAAAATTATAAATAAATGATTTTCTTGTTTGATTCATTTCCGTAATTGACTCATCAAATTGTATTTTTTTCATATCATCCATATTATAAAACTGCTTACTTAACAGCAAACCTTTGTTATCTACCTCTAGAACTAAAACATTATTTCTGATAAGTTTTTTTTTACCTAATTTAGTTAATTTTGAGCTACTTGTTTTTTTTTCAATATATATATAGATATCGTTGTCAAAAGAGCTTTTTGTTGAAGGAGGACCTATAATATTAAAAATATCATTTTTATTTGATTGATTTATCTTTAGTTTTGCTTGTTTTTTTTCTAGATTATGTACACCATGATTTTGTATAACTTTTTCAAATGAACAATTTAAAATTAAAAAAAATACAACAAAAATTAAAATTTTTTTCATGAATAAATTATATATAAATCTTTATAATAATTTAATCAAATTAACTACTAATAAATTTCTATATAAAGGCCTTAATAAACAGGATACATTTTCTGATAGATTACTTTTATTTTTGATACATTTTGCTTTTTTCTTAAAAGTTTTTAAAAATAAAGACAATACAGAAATTTTACAAAAAATATATGATTTTAATTTTAGACAGTTAGAGTTAAGTATTCGTGAAATTGGATATGGTGATCAATCTATTAATAAAAAGATGAAAGATTATATTAATCTTTTTCACTCTTTAGTTTCTGAAATTCATTTTTGGGATGATTTTGATAATAATGAAAAAGAAAAAAAATTTTCAATATTTTTAGAAAATTTTGAAAAAACTGATTATTTAATTGAATATTTTGAAAAATATAAGGAAAATCTATCAAAAAAAACTTTGAATTCTTATTTAAAAAGTGTAAGTAACCTTTAATTATGGCTGTACCTAAACGAAAACAAACTCCATCAAGAACTGGCATGAGAAGGGCACAAAATATGAAGTTCTCTAGTAAAAATATTATTGAGGATAAAAAATCTGGTGAATATAGACTCTCACATCACATGGATTTGAAAACTGGAATGTATAAAGGAAGACAAGTTTTAGATCCTAAAGAATAAATAAAATAATATTCAAAAATGTCAGATTTAATCAGAATTGCAGTCGATGCAATGGGAGGTGATGGTTCTCCAAAGAAAATTATTGATGGTATTATCCATAATCATAATTCAGATAACAGTAGTTACTATAAAATTTTTGGCAATAAAGATAAGATTTATGATTATATCAAAGATAAATTAGATAATAAATTTTACGAAATTATCCATACAGATAAAATTGTTAAAAGTACTGACAGTCCATTAGAAGCAGCTAAAAGAGGTAAAGATACAAGTATGTGGTTAGCTATAGAAAGCGTAAAAAACAAAGATAGTGATATTGTAATTTCTGCGGGTAATACTGGTGCATTACTTGTTGTAGCAAAACTTAATCTTAAAATGATAGAGAATATAGATAAACCA
>CVSM01000029.1 GCA_001180065.1 Candidatus Pelagibacter communis | reverse complement strand
ATAGTTATAAAAAAAAAATTTTAACTGAGACTGATTTAATTGTATCTATTGAGGCGTCTGAAACAGGTTATTGGAAAAAATACACAGGTATTAATGGTTTAAATTTTGGCATTGATGATTTTGGTAAAAGTGCGCCATACAAGGATATTTATAATCACTTTGATTTAAATTCAGAAAATATAATTAACAAGATAAAAGAAAAACTATGAAATTAAGAGTTGGTATAAATGGCATGGGTCGAATTGGAAGAATGATCCTACGTGCTATTATCGAAAATAATTTTAAAAATATTGAAATTAAACACATTAATAACCGAACAAGCTCAGAAACTTGTTCAACTCTTTTAAAATATGACTCTATTCATGGAAAATTTAATGCCGAGCTAGACTATGATGATGATCATTTGATTATTAATAAAAATAAAATTTCATTTAGCCAAGAAACAGATTTGAAAAATATAAACTGGAAAAAACACAGTGTAGATTATGTATTTGAGTGTACTGGTAAATTTAATTCAAAAGATAAATTAGAGACTCATCTTAAAAATGGAGCAAAAAAAGTTATTGTTTCAGCCCCATGCAAAGATGCGGATAAGATTATTGTTTTTGGAGTTAATGAGACTGAATGTAAAAAAGAGGATAAAATTATTTCTGCTGCCTCATGCACTACAAATTGTCTAGCACCTGTGGCTCAAATTATTAATGAAACCTTTGAAATTGAAAAAGGTTTTATGAC
>CVSM01000028.1 GCA_001180065.1 Candidatus Pelagibacter communis | reverse complement strand
AGTTTTGCAGATATTTTTTACAATAATTGTTTTAAAAATGGAATTTTACCAATCGTTTTAGATGATGAAAAAATAAAAGAATTGTCAGAGTATGCAAAAAGAAAAGAAGAAATTTTTGTAGATCTTAATAAAGAAAAAGTAGTTTATGGAAATAATGAGGTTGAATTTAAAATAGACCCATTCAAAAAAAAAATGCCTTCTTGAGGGATTGGATGATATTGCTTTATCATTAAATAAAGCAGATAAAATTGAAAATTTTGAAAAAGATCTAAAAAATAAAAAACCATGGGTCTTTAATGATTAAATTAAAAAAAAGAAAGATTTTGTTATTACCTGGCGATGGAATAGGACCTGAGGTTATAAGTGAAGTTAAAAAAATAATAAATTGGTTTAATGAAAAAAAATCTTTAGATTTTGAAATTGACGAAGATCTTGCCGGAGGTTGTTCGTATGATAAACATGGAACACCAATTACAGATGAAGTTTTTTATAAAGCCCTAGAAAGTGCAGTTATAATGTTAGGTGC
>CVSM01000027.1 GCA_001180065.1 Candidatus Pelagibacter communis | reverse complement strand
AGAAATTAAGCCCAAAGTTTTAAAAACTGTGAATATCCTGACAAAAGAATATAATAAATTAATTAAATATCAAAAAGAGAAATTAAATTGCGTTTTAAATTCCACAACTTTTTCACCCACAAAAGAAAAAGGTCAAGAAAAAATTATAAATGATATTTTAGAAAATATTAAATCTCTACAATTATCTCCTTCGGTATTAGAAGAATTAGTTCAAAAACATTACACTGAAAATAAAAAGATTGTTTCATTAGAGGGAAATCTTTTAAGGTTAGCAATGGATCATAGAATTTCAAGAAATGAGTTTATAAAATTTTATATTGGCAATGAAATTAATCCAAATTTGAAAAAATTTTTGGATACTAATACAATTTGGAAACAATTTTTTTCGAAAAATAAAGAAGAATTTAAAAATATTAGGGACAGACTTGTGGAAATAAGTCATAAGCTTGGAATATCAGTTACTGATTTTAAAAAATTAGTAAGTAGAGTTCAAAAAGGTGAAAAAGAATCGAGAATTGCTAAAAAAGAAATGGTAGAGGCTAATTTAAGATTA
>CVSM01000026.1 GCA_001180065.1 Candidatus Pelagibacter communis | reverse complement strand
ACTACACCTGGCATAAGCACACTAGCATAAGCTTTAACATTATTGATCATACCACCAACTGAAGTCGCACCAATATTCATACCATGATACGCTCGTTCTCTTCCTACAAATCTAAATCTTTGTCCTTCTCCCCTTGCTTTATGATAAGCAATACTAATTTTAATTGCAGTTTCAACAGCAGTAGATCCACAAATTGTGTAAAAAATTTTATTTAAGTTTCCTGGAGTATGTTTTGAAATTCTAGTAGCTAATTCAAATGATCCTCCAAAACCTTGTTGGAAAGGCTGGCAATAATCTAAAGTTGTTAATTGATTTGTTATCGCCTCAATAATTTCTTTTCTTCCATGTCCTAATGGATTACAAAATAAACCTGAGCTAGCGTCAATTTGAGTTTTTCCATGATGATTTTTTAAATAAACACCCTTTGCTTCTACAATAAGTTTTGGATTTTCTTTAAAATCTTTATTTGATGTAAAAGGCATCCAATGTTCATTAAGAGAATTGGGTACCGATGTTCTTTTTTCTGAGCTCATAATTTAATTTTTAAACTGGTTATAGTTAAATCCATAGACTAATTAAGTCCAATAAACCACCAAAATAATTGTCACAACTTAAAGTTGTATAACTATAATGATCATTTTTTTGTTTTACATCTAGGTCAATTTAATCTTAAAATTAGAACATATAAATAAACAAGGAAGAGGAAAAATGAAAAAAATAATTAGTTTTATTCTTGGATGTTTTGTAGCTCTTAACCTTAGCATGTCAGTTGCAAATTCTGCTGCTAATGAAGTTAGAGTTGCTTACTTCTTAGAATGGCCAAGCCCAAATCTAGAGGACATGATGAAAAAAAACTTTGCTAAAGCTCTAGGTG
>CVSM01000025.1 GCA_001180065.1 Candidatus Pelagibacter communis | reverse complement strand
TAGTTTCAATCATATGAACAGGGATTATTCAATAGTGGTTTGGACTTTAATAAATGTATTATTATCATTCCTAGTACCAATTTTTCTGTCAAAAAAACTTAATCTTGACAATGAAAAAACTTTTTATCTTTTAATTATATTTTTAGCAAGCACTCCTTGTAGAGTAGTAATTGGAAATGGCCAATTTAGTTTAATAGTAATGACTTTTTTAATATTGCCTTTTTTTTACAAAAAAACATTTTATATAATTTTAAGTGGAATTGCATACTTAAAATACAATATTGGCTACTTGTTGTTTCTTTATTTTTTATCAAATAAACAAATTAAAAATATTTTTTTTTCATCAATAATATTTATTTTAGGTTGGTTCTTTTACTGTTTTATAACAAATTCAAATTTATTGATTAATTTATTAGAACCGATAAAGCTAGCACTATATATTAAGCAAACGGATGGATTAGTATATGGTTTTAGTTTTTTAAAATTCATATTTAAACAGTATGAATATATAAATTTTTATATCTTATCACTTAGTGTTATTAGCAGCTTTTTACTTTTGAATAAGATTAAAAAATTTGAAAGCAATTCCATTAAACTCTCTTTATTTTGTTTAATTATTTTAATATTTTCACCATCAAGAACTTATGATTATATATTACTATTGCCACTCTTAATACATTCATTAAAATATTACGAAAAATATATAATATCAAAAATCAATATATTGTTAATTCTATACATTTTTTTTGGTTTAAGGTTAATCAAGGAGCTTAATATTGACGTAGATAGTAATATTATTGTTTTATACGGTAATTTTTTTATTTTTTTATTTTTATTTGTAACAAATTATCTTACATTTTCGAAAAATACCTAATAAAGGTTAACTTGTAAGATTTTAAAAATTATAGTATTCACTCAATTACTT
>CVSM01000024.1 GCA_001180065.1 Candidatus Pelagibacter communis | reverse complement strand
TATATAGTAATAAATGAATAAATTAAAAGGTATATTATTGACTCAAGGCATGCATGGCATGATTAGTCAAGTAGAGGGACTAGCAAAAGCTTTAGACATAGATTTCACACACCACACAGTTGAACTAAATAATTTTTGGAAAATGATACCTCCTAGACTAACTCCAATTTCACAAAGCGTTTATAAAAAAATAGAATCATCAGAATTCGATATAATTATTTCCTGCGGACGTAAAAGTGTAATTCCTTCAATTCATTTGAAAAATATTTCAAAAAAAAAGGTGATGAATATTCATATTCAAGATCCAAAAGTAAATCTAGATCATTTTGATTTTGTAGTTGTGCCTGAACACGATTCTCTCCAAGGTCAAAATGTAATTAACACAAAAGGAGCAATTCATTATCTAACGAAAGATGAAATTATAAAAAATAAAAGTTATTTAGATACTTTTATTAAAAAAGATGAAAGAAAAATTTGTAGTTTGATCTTAGGTGGACCAACACAGTATTACGAGTATTCAATAAAAAATATTAAAAACATTTTTTCTATTTTGGAAATATTATTAAAAAAAAAAAATTTTCAACTTATTGTAATTCCTTCCATGAGAACTCCGAGAGACATTATTAATTATGCTTTAGATTATTTTGGAGAAAACCACACAATAATAAATAATGTTGATAAAAATGCTTATTTATCTGCTTTAGCATTATCTGAAAGTATAGTTGTTACCTGCGACTCAAGCTCTATGATCTCAGAAGCAGCCTTAACAGGAAAACCTATTTACATCGCAAACATTTTACCAAAAAAAAATGATAAAAGATTTCAAAAATTTAGAAAATTATTTAGAGAATTAAATATAACTAGAAATTTAGGGGATGATGAGGAAAATTGGAACTATCAAAAACTTGATGAAACTAATAGAGTAGCAAAAATAATAAAAAAAAAATTTAATTTTTAATGTCTTTTTTAAACTCAATTCAAAATGAATCAAAAAAATATGAGTCTCCATTCATTCACTATGAATATCGTAATGCCCTGACTGAAGATGCTGTAAAAGAAATTATTAAAGCTGACATTCCAGATGTGAGCAAACATAATTTAAACTATGATGGAACAAGAGCGATCGATGGAGGTTCAGCAGAATTTAGAAAAGGAGATTCTTCAGGAGGTAAAGCAATTAAATTTAGATGTTTTATAACAAAAGAAAATGCACAAGAATTTCCTCACTTAGTGAAATTTATTAAAGAACTTCAGTCTAAAGAAGTTTATGAAAACATATCAAAAATGATAAACAAAGATTTGTCAAATTCTTTTGTAAGAGTTGAAGTTATATGTGATCGAGAAGGTTTTTGGTTAAAGCCTCATTGCGATATTGAAGAAAAACTCATGTCAGGACTAATCTTTATAAATAATGCTAATGAGTCTGAGGACTTAGGAACTGACTTTTATAATGAGAAATTAGAGAAAGTAAAGACAGTTCCTTATAAACATAACTACGGATATTTATTTACAAGTGGTCCAAATACATGGCACGGTATGGAAAAAAAAAAAATCGTTAAAGAAAGAAGATGTATTCAAGTCAACTATGTAACGTTTAAAACTGATTGGAAAGTTGATTAAATACTTTGTAGAGAAGTAACCTCTAATTTTTTTGTTTTAAGAGATTTTATACCCTCAATACATGCAAGCGCGGTTGACATATTTGTACAGTATGGCACTTTATTTTTAAGTGTTGCTCTTCTTAAGGCAATAGCATCATTTAATCTATGTTCAGTATTACCACCACCAGTATTTATCACTAAGGCTATTTTTTTTGAATCGAGAACATCAACTATATGAGGTGATCCACTACTTACTTTATTTATGATCTTACATCTCATTCCATGTTTTTGAATATATTCTGCAGTTCCTTTTGTTGCACATAAATTAAATTTAAGTTTAATAAGTTCTTTTGCAAGCCCTATTCCTTCATCTTTATGAGAGTCTTTTAATGATAAAAAGGCTAGTCCTTTAGTTGGAAGTGAATTTGAAGATGCAACTTGACTTTTTGCGTATGCCATTCCAAAATTCTTATCAAACCCCATTACTTCTCCAGTTGATTTCATTTCAGGACCTAATAATAAATCACTATTAGGAAATTTATTAAATGGAAAAACAGCTTCTTTTACTGCAAACATACCTTTTGTTTTATCTTTTAAATTAAATTTTGAGAGCTTT
>CVSM01000023.1 GCA_001180065.1 Candidatus Pelagibacter communis | reverse complement strand
AAATTTCAGAGACCATGCTCTTTCAGCAGACTATAATGATTTAAGATCTTTAGTTTTATCAATTAGAAAAATAGAAAAAATGCTTGGGAATTATGAAAAAAAAGTTCAAAAAATAGAAAATCAAAATCAAAAAGTAACTAGAAGAGCAATTTATGCGACTAAAACGATGAAAAAAAATTCTAGGATATTATTTCAAAATATTAAATTTTTAAGACCTGGCCCAAGTTCTATTGATTTAGATTTTGACAAAATTAAAGAAAGAAAACTAAAAAAAATTGTTAAAGCTGGATCAAAAATAGACTTAAATAAACTTTATTGAAATGAAAAATTTAATTAATAAGATAAAAAATAAAAGATTAAAGGTTGGTGTCATAGGTTTAGGATATGTTGGCTTAGAGATCTTATTAAGTATAAATGAAAAAAAATTTATAACATTTGGATTTGATAAAGATGCTTTAAAGATTGAAAATTTAAAAAAGAATGTACCAACCATAAGTACAATTAAAAAACAAAGATTATCAAAGTTAAAAAAAAACTTTTTTTATAATCTAAAAAATATAAGTAATATAAATAATTGTGATGTAATTTTAATTTGTGTTCCTACTCCATTAAATAAAAATTTAAAACCAGACATGTCTTATGTAAAAAATTCTATTAAATCTATTTATAATCACATTAGACCGGGACAATTATTAATTTTAGAAAGCACAGTCTATCCAGGGGCTACAAGAGAAATTCTATATAATACAATAAAAAAAAATAAGAATGTACAAATCGGGGAAAACTTTTTTATTTGTTTTTCGCCTGAGAGAGTGAGTCCAGGAAAAG
>CVSM01000022.1 GCA_001180065.1 Candidatus Pelagibacter communis | reverse complement strand
ATGCACAACCACCGCCAGTAACGATACCTTCCTCAACAGCAGCTCTTGTTGCATTTAAAGCATCTTCGACTCTGTCTTTTCTTTCTTTAACTTCGACTTCTGTTGCACCACCAACTTTAATTACTGCAACACCACCAGCTAATTTAGCCAACCTCTCTTGCAGTTTTTCTTTATCGTAGTCTGAAGTTGTCTCATCGATTTGTTGTTTAATTGAAGAACATCTTGCTTCTATGTCTGATTTTTTACCCGAACCATTAACTATAGTACTGTTATCTTTATCAACCTTAATTTTTTTACAAGAACCAAGATCATCAAGTTTAACATTTTCAAGTTTAATTCCTAAGTCCTCAGAAATAACTGAACCACCAGTAAGAATTGCGATATCTTCAAGCATAGCTTTTCTTCTGTCACCAAATCCTGGTGCTTTTACAGCCACAACTTTTAAACCACCTCTTAATTTATTTACTACTAAAGTAGCTAATGCTTCACCTTCAACATCCTCAGAAATAATCATTAATGGTCGTCCAGCTTGAACAACTGCCTCTAAAAGTGGAACCATCGGCTGTAGGTTTGTTAATTTTTTTTCGTGTAACAGAATAAAAGGATTTTCTAATTCAGTTGTCATCTTATCACTATTTGTGATAAAATATGGAGATAAATATCCTCTATCAAACTGCATACCTTCAACAACGTCTAATTCTGTTTCAATTCCTTTGTTTTCTTCAACTGTGATAACACCTTCGTTACCAACTTTTTGCATTGCTTTAGAAATCATTGTACCAATTTCTTTATCACCATTTGCAGAAATTGTTCCAACTTGAGCTATCTCGTCACTATCTTTTACTTTTTTAGCTGAGGATACAAGATTTTGTTTAACTACATCTACTGCAGCATCAATTCCTCTTTTTACATCCATAGGGTTCATCCCTGCTGTTACGTATTTGACACCTTCTTTTACAATTGCTTGTGCAAGAATAGTTGCAGTTGTTGTTCCATCACCAGCCTCATCATTTGTTTTGCTGGCAACTTCTTTAACCATTTGAGCACCCATGTTTTCAAATTTATCTTCGAGATCAATTTCTTTAGCAACAGAAACACCATCTTTTGTAATTCTTGGAGCACCATAAGATTTGTCCATAACCACATTTCTTCCTTTTGGTCCTAGTGTTACTTTGACTGTATCAGCTAGGATATTAACTCCTCTAATCATTGCTGCTCTTGCTTCTGCATCAAATTTTACTATTTTTGCCATTTTATTTTCTCCTTTAAATTAAATTATTTGCTTGAAATTCCCATAATGTCTGACTCTTTCATTATGCTGTATTCTTTGCCATCAATTTTAACTTCAGTTCCTGACCATTTGCCAAATAAAACTTTATCTCCAACTTTTACATCCATTGGTATCGTTTTGCCGTCCTCAGTTTTTGCGCCACCACCAACTGCAACTACTTTGCCTTCTTGAGGTTTTTCCTGTGCTGTATCAGGTATGATTATTCCACCAGCAGTTTTTTCACTGCTATCTAAAACTTCTATTAAAACTCTATCGTGTAACGGTCTAAATTTCATAAATTCTCCTTATTAATATGGTCTTCATATAGAGATTGGCTTTACTATTTCAAGATATACTTAAAAATTAGTTAGTTAAAAAATAAAGGAATTTGTGGGTTTTATGGTTTATAGATTAATTTAATGACTAAAAATTTAGATAAAGAGGGTCTAAGTTCTATAGCAGACAATTATCAGCTATTTTATGTTGACTTATGGGGAGTAGTTCATAATGGAGTTACCCTACACCTTGAAGCGATAAAAGCTCTCAAGGAAATCAATAAAAAAAGAAAGGACTACATTTTACTCACAAATGCACCCAGGCCTAATCATGCAGTTAAATCTTTTTTGGAGAGACTAGGCATGGAAAAAGAAATTAGAGATCATGTTTTTACTTCTGGTGAGGCAGCCCTCATTTATTTAAAGAAAAATTTAATTAATAAAACTTTTTTTCACGTGGGGCCACCAAGAGATTTTGATTTATTTAAAGATTTCGAAAAGATGAAATTAAATAACATAGATAAATCTGATTATATTTTATGCACAGGATTATTTGATGATCATGATGAAGATTTAAATTATTATAAAAATTTGTTTGAAAAAAATATTAAAAAAAAAATGATTTGTACAAATCCTGACCTGATCGTTGACAGAGGAAACACTAGAGAATTTTGTGCTGGTTCTGTTGCAATGGTTTTTGAAAAAATGGGTGGAGAAGTTGTTTACTTTGGAAAACCTTATCCCGAGGTTTACAATCAATCTACGGATAATAAGAATAAAAAGATCCTCTCTATAGGTGATAATTTAAATACTGATATAAAAGGAGCAAACCTTTTAAATTATGATTCTCTAATAATTTCAAATGGAATTCATAAAGACGAAATTAAAGAAAAAGGAATTGAAAAAGTTGCAAAATCTTACGAAGCAATTTGTAATTATATTCAATCAGAGTTGAAATGGTAAATACAAAAAACATATATAAAAATTTTGATATTGATAAAAGATACAAAAATTCTATTATCTTAATTGGTAACTTCGATGGAGTTCATAAAGGACATCAAAAATTATTCTCATTAGCTAAGAAATATAAAAAAAAATATTCCTCAAAAATTGGTGTGCTGACTTTTGAGCCAATGCCAAAAATGTTTTTTAATAAGAATTTAGATAATTTTAGAATCTCTAATTTGCAGCAAAAAATTGATAATCTCAAAAATCTAAATGTAGATTTTTTGATAATAAAAAAATTTGATCGAAAATTTTCAAAAATAAAATCAATAACTTTCATTAAAGAAATATTAGGTAAAAAGTTAAAACCAAAATTCATTTTTGTAAGCAACAATTTTAGATTTGGGAATAAGAGAGAAGGTAATGTTAGACAGTTAATTAAATTTGAGAGTATGTGTGGTTACAAGGTAATTAAACCACAACCACTGTTAACCAATAAGAAAATAGCATCTTCATCTTTGGTAAGAAAACTTTTACAAAAAGGAAAATTAGAAAAAGCTAATAAAATTTTGAATAGAAATTGGTCAATTATTGGAAAGGTTCAAAAAGGAAGACAGCTAGGAAAAAAAATCGGTTTCCCAACGGCAAACATTGATATCAAAGATTATATTTTAGCCTGCCCAGGTGTATACGCAGTAAAAGCAAAAAGATATGGCAAAAATAATTTCATAAAAGGGATTGCAAATTTAGGCTATCGACCAACATTTAATGGGAAAAAAATATTATTGGAAGTTCATTTATTTAATTTTTCTGGAAATCTTTATAATAAGTATTTAACAGTAGAATTTAAAAAATTTATTAGAAAAGAAAAAAAATTTAAAAATATTAAACAACTTAGAAAACAAATTAAAACTGATTTATTAAAAGCAAAAAATTAAAATGAGTAAATTTCAAATTAATCTACCTAAAACAGCCTTCTCCATGAAGGCGAATTTACCAATAAGGGAACCTGAAGTTTTAAAACTTTGGCAAAATATAAATCTTTATAATGAATTAAGAGAATCGAGTAAGGAAAATGAAAAATTTGTGCTGCATGACGGTCCACCATACGCAAACGGAAATATACATATGGGGACAGCATACAACAAAATTTTAAAAGATATTATTGTTAGATTTCATCAAATGGATGGAAAAGACTCAGTGTATGTTCCAGGATGGGACTGTCATGGATTACCAATTGAATGGAAAATAGAAGAACAATATAAAAAAAATAAAAAAAATAAAAACGATGTACCAATAGTTGAGTTCAGAAAAGAGTGTAGAGCGTTTGCAGAAAAATGGATAGATGTTCATAAAGATCAATTTAAAAGATTAGGAGTCGTTGGAGATTGGGATAATTATTATTCTACAATGAGTTTCGATGCAGAAGCCCAAATTGTCAGAGAGCTCGGAAAGTTTTTAAAAGAAGGAAGTTTATATAGAGGCTTTAAACCAGTTTTGTGGTCTACAGTTGAAAAAACAGCTTTAGCAGATGCAGAAGTTGAGTACCAAGATCATAAGTCAGATACTATTTATGCTTCATTTCCTGTCAAATCATCAAATATTAAAGAATTAAATAATACTGAAATAATAATCTGGACAACAACCCCGTGGACTATTCCGGCAAATAGAGCTTTAGCTTATAATGAAAGTTTAGATTATTTATTAGTAGAAATAAATGACGATGGTGATTTTAAAAATAAACGAATTGTTTTTGCAGATGCTTTAATAGAGTCTGTAGTTCAAGATTGTAAAATTAAAAATTATAAAAAAATTAAAAAATTTAAAGGTAAAGATTTTAAGGGCACTATTTGTAATCATCCTTTTTTTAAACTAGGTTATGACTATGAAATACCAATGTTAGAGGCACGTTTTGTTACAACTGAACAAGGAACAGGGATTGTTCATTGTGCACCAAGCCACGGTCCAGATGATTTTAATTTATGTTTGAATAATGGAATTAAAGCAATCGAGACAGTTGATGGAGATGGAAAGTATACAAATAATGTAGCACTATTTGAGGGAGTTCATATTTTCAAATCTAACCCTATTGTAATTGAAAAATTAAAAGATCAAAAAAAACTTTTATTTAATGGTGAACTTATTCATTCTTACCCTCACTCTTGGAGGTCTAAAGCACCTTTAGTTCACAGAGCAACACCTCAATGGTTTATATCAATGGATAGTCATAAACTCAGAAGTAAAGCTTTAAAAGCAATTGATGAAACAACTTTTTATCCTAGTAAAGGAAAAGAGAGATTAAAATCAATGATTGAAACAAGACCTGATTGGTGTGTTTCAAGACAAAGAGTATGGGGGGTTCCTCTACCTATTTTTATTAATAAAAAGACTAATGAAATTTTGATTGATGATAATGTTTTTGAAAATATTGCTCAAATTTATGAGAACGAGGGTTCCGATTGTTGGTTTTCTGATGATAGTCAAAAATTTTTGGGAAAAAAATATAAATCTAATGATTACGAAAAACTTAGTGATATTGTTGAAGTGTGGTTTGATAGTGGATCAACACACTCATTTGTCTTAGAAAAAAGAAAAGATTTAAAGTGGCCTGCATCAATGTATTTAGAGGGCTCAGATCAACATAGGGGCTGGTTCCATTCTTCTTTATTAGAGTCTTGCGGAACGCGAGATAGAGCACCATTCGAATCTATTCTTTCACATGGGTTTGTTGTTGACGGAAAAGGTTTAAAGATGTCTAAATCTTTAGGTAACGTAATCGCACCAGAGGATATTTTAAAAAAATATGGAGCGGATATACTGAGAATTTGGGTTGCATCATCAAATTATGCAGAGGATTTAAGAATAGATTACTCAATATTAGATCAACACGCTGAGTCGTATAGAAAAATTAGAAATACATTTAGATACCTTCTTGGAAATTTAAATGACAAATATGAAAATTTAGAATTGGAAAAACTACAAGTAGATGAATTACCAGAATTAGAACAGTTGATGCTTCACAAGATTTACAAATTAAATTCAAATTTTATTGAATATTTTAAGAATTATGATTTTCATAATCTTTATAAAGAGTTATTAAATTTTTGTACAGTAGATCTATCAGCTTTTTATTTTGATATAAGGAAAGACACTTTATATTGCGATCCAAAAGACTCCAAAAAAAGAAAATCAACTTTGCTGTTGTTGAATGTAATTTTAAATTCTCTAATTAGGTGGTTTGCTCCAATTTTGTCATTCACAACTGAGGAAATTTATCAGCTTGTTTCTAAAGATAAAAAAAGTGTTCATTTAGAAAAATTTTTGAATATTCCAAAAAAATTTGAAAACTCTAAGTTAAGTTTAAAGTGGGAAAAATTACTTAAAATTAGAGATGTTTGTAACTTAAGTATTGAGGAAAAAAGAGCAAGTAAGGTTATTGGATCAAGTTTAGAAGCAGCATTAGTAATAAAATTAAGTGAAAATAATCAAAAGTTTTTAGAAGAAATAGACTTAGCAGAACTTTGTATTACTTCATCAGTTAGAATTGAAAAAAATAATAATGATGAAATTATAGTCGAAACTACAAAAGCAGAAGGAGAAAAATGCCCTGTTTGTTGGAAGATAAGCACCTCACCATGTGAGAGGCATCATAACAAGTAAATAAATATGTTAAAAAAACATTTATTTAATTTCTCTATAGTAATTTTAATATTTATTATTGATAGAATAAGCAAACTTTTGGCAATTAATTTCTTAGATACTTACGGGGAGTATGGTTTCAAAGTTACATCTTTTTTGAACTTTAATTTAATTTGGAATGAAGGAATAGCGTTTGGCTTACTTTCATTTGATCAAAAATTATATTACAATTTTTTGACAATTATTATTATTTTAGTAACCATTATTATACTTTTGATGATAATTAAAACAAAAGGTTTAGAAAAAATTGCCTTTATGATGATTTTTGGAGGTTCTTTAGGAAATATCTTCGATAGATTGGTTTATGCGTCTGTACCAGATTTTATTGATTTACATTTTAATAATTTTAATTGGTTTATATTTAATGTTGCTGATATATTCATCTCTGTGGGCGTAATTTTATTAATATATTATGAATTTTTTAAAAAAAGAACTAATGAATAAGTTATTTTTATTTTGTGTAATAATTATTTTTTTAAGCGCTTGTCAGGCAGCAAAAGATGGCCTTACCCAAAAAAAAAGATCTAACGCAGATGAGTTTTTAGTTGAAAAAAAAAATCCGTTAGTGCTTCCTCCAACTTTTGGCGATCTGCCTTCACCAGACAGTAGTAAAATTGAGCAAAAAAATGAAGATGAGACAAGCGATATAAAAGATTTATTGAGTAAAGATGACTCAACAAAGAGTCAATCATCTAAAACTACAGGAACTTCCAATATTGAGTCCTCAGTTTTAGAAAAAATTAAAAATAGATGAAGATAACTGAAGCCATTTATTTTAAAAATTTTAAAAAAAAAAAGGTTAATAAAAGACTATTTAAATTATTGAAAGATCTTATTTCAAAAGAAAATCAGATTATTCGATCGTTAACTAGCTCATATCAAAATTCATATTCAAATAGTATAATTTTAAAGTTAAAAAAGTATTCAGAAATTAAATTAATTGGCATGGGAGGCTCAACATTAGGTGCTCGAGCAATTTATAGTTTTTTAAAAGACAAAATCAAAAAAAACTTTATTTTTATAGACTCTCTTAAGCCAAAAAATGACAAAATTAAAAATAAGAAAAGTTTTTTAAATTTGATTATTTCTAAATCAGGAAATACTTTAGAAACAATAACTAATGCAAATATTCTAGTAAAAAAAAATCACAAGAATATTTTCATCACACAAAATCAGAAAAGTTATTTAATGACATTAGCAAAAAAATTAAAAGCTGAGGTAATATATCATAATGATTTTATAGGTGGCAGATATTCTGTATTGTCAGAAGTTGGAATGTTACCTGCAGATTTGATGGGTCTTAAACAAAAAAAATTTAGACAATTTAATAATTTAATCAAAAACAAAAATTTTATGAATTCTTTGATTTTAAACGTCTCAAATATCCATGAATTAATAAAAAAAAAAAGATATAATTCTATAATTTTAAATTATGATAAAAACTCATACGATTTATTTAGTTGGTATCAACAATTAGTTGCAGAAAGTTTAGGTAAAAAAGGCAAAGGATTATTACCAGTTATTTCAAGTATGCCCAGAGATAATCATAGTTTAATGCAATATTACTTGGATGGGAACAGAAACAGCTTTTTCACTTTTTTTTTTGTAAGAAATGAGTCGAGTGACAAAATTGTAAATAAAGATGTTTTAAATTCTCATTATTATCTAAAGAATAAAAACGTTTTTAAAATACGTGAAGCACAACTTTTAGCTACACAGAAAGTATTTAAAAAGAAAAATATTCCGTTTAGAAGTTTTCATTTAAATAAAAGAAATGAAAAAAGTTTAGGGGAATTATTCACTTTTTTTATTCTAGAAACTATTTTGTTGGGAAAATTATTGAATATAAATCCCTACACACAACCCGCTGTCGAACTTATAAAAACAGATACAAAAAAAATACTTTTATAAACTAATCCACAAATTGATTAAAAATTATTTTGGATTTTCCGTAGTTTTCTAGTCTTATTAATTTTATTTTTTTATTATATTTTTCCTCTGTATCTTTATTTCTGTGAACAATAATTATAGCTTTTTTATATAATATCTTCATATCATAAATAAGATCTATAATTAAATTTACATTCATATCTTTAAAAGGTGGGTCTAAAAAAACTAAATTAAATTTATGATTTGAAATTTTAGAAAATTCTTTTAGTTTAGTAACATCATTTTCTATTATTTCGCATTTGTTCTCACAATTTAAAGTCTTAATATTTTTTTTCAATATTTCTAGAGTTGGATTATGCTTTTCAACAAAAAAAATTTTCCTTGCCCCTCTAGATAAACATTCTAGACCAAAAGATCCTATTCCAGAGTATAGATCTAAAACATTTAAATTTTTTAATTTATTATCAGTCAATTTTGAGTGCTCTAAGATGTTGAATATTGATTCTCTAACCATATCTTTTAGTGGTCTAGTTGATTTATCAACTGGCCGTAGTATTTTTCGTCCTTTGAAGATTCCAGCGATAATTCTCATTAATTGATTACTTTATAACCGATATCTTTTCGATAAAATCCATCGGTCCAATTTACTTTTTCGATAATTTTATGCACTTTCTCTCTCGCAGTTTTAAAATCATTTGAAACTGATACAAAATTTAATACTCTTCCGCCATTAACAACTATCTTATTATCTTTTTTTTTTGTTCCAGCGTGAAATAAATAATCGCCAGTATCTGGTAAAATATTACTAAGGTTTGGAATTTCTGTTCCTTTTTGAAAAGAGTCAGGATAGCCTTTTGCACAAAGAACTACACATAAACTTTTTTTATCTTCCCATTCAATTGATGTTTTATCTAAAGTTTCATCACAACAAGAATTAATAATTTTCACTAAATCAGACTTAAGTCTTGGAAGAATAGTTTGACACTCAGGGTCTCCCATTCTTACATTATACTCGATTAAATATGGGTCGTTATCTACAATCATTAATCCAGCATATAAAAATCCCCTGTAATTGGAGTTAAGTTCTGATAATCCTAATATTGTGGGTTTGATTATTTTTTTAAGAATTTTTTCCTCTAATTCTTCAGAAATTAGCCTTGATGGAGAATAAGCGCCCATGCCTCCAGTATTTTTTCCTTTGTCACCCTCAAAAACTCTTTTATGATCTTGTGCAGTACTAAAACATTTAAATGTTTTACCATCACTTATTATAAAAAAACTCATTTCCTCACCTTCAAGAAATTCTTCAATTAGAATATTTTTAGCTTCACCAAATTTTCCATCAAATATTTCATTTATTGCTGTATCTGACTCTTTTTGATTATTACATATGTAAACACCTTTTCCCGAAGCTAAATTATCAGCTTTAATTACAGCGGGATAGTTACAACCTTCTAAATATTTTTTTGAGTCGATTTTATTTTGAAAAATACCAAATTTTGCAGTTGGAATTTTATATTTTTGACAGATTTTCTTAGTAAATATTTTTGACCCTTCTAATTGGGCAGCAATTTTACTTGGTCCAAAAACTTTAATCTTATATTTTTCAAAATAATCAACAATCCCGTCAACTAATGGTTTTTCTGGTCCGATTATCATTAAATCAATTTTTTGTTTAAGTACAAAATTCTTAAGATCTTCAAAATTATTTGCATCTAAATCTATGTTTTGTGCGATAGTGGAAGTTCCAGCATTGCCTGGAAAACAAAAAATTTCACTGATTTTACTAGATTTTCTTAATATAGCACAAAGAGCATGTTCTCTTCCACCACTTCCAACTATTCCAACTTTCATATAACAATATATAAACTAAAAATGTTAAAAAAATTAGCTAAATTAAAATATTTACCAAATAATTTTGAAGTTATTCAGAGCGGTGATTATGTAATTTGTGCTATATCAGGAAAAAAAATTCCGATTGAAAAATTAAATTATTGGAATGTAGAATTACAGGAGCCTTATTTCTCTTATAAAGAAGCTTCAATTAAGAGAGAAAATAAATAAGCTATTTCCATCTATTATGGGTCCATATCCATTGCTCAGGATTTTTAATTATCATTTTTTCAAGAATTTTATTCAATGTTAAAGTTATATAATCAACCGTATCATTATTTGAGAAAGATAAAGGTTCATGAATAACTAATCTAAAATTGTCGTTTTTAATTCTTTCTATGTATATAGGAACTACTTTTGCACCAAACTTTTTAACAAATTGAGCTGGAATAGTTGTTGTAGATGCCTCGGCATTAAAAAAATTACATCTAATACCCTCAGAAACTCTTTGATCAATCATTAGTGCTATTGAGGTTCCTTCTTTGAAACTTTTGAGTAAATCTTTAGTCCCTGAAATGCCTTTTTTGATTTGTTTTTTACATATATATTTCTCTCTAATTTTTTCCATAACACTATTCAGATATTTATTATTTAACGGCCTATAGATTGCTGCTAAATCTATTCCAGATTTTTCTAAGTGCATTGCCATTAATTCAAAATTACTAAAATGACCTGAGATAAAAATGACAGGTTGTGAGTCTTTTATTATTTTTTCTAAATAATTTTGGTTTTCTATTATTAAGTTTTTATCATTTCTAAAATTTTTAATAAATATATATTCTGAAAATATATATCCATAATTAGCCCACATTTTTTTTAAAATTTTTTTTCTCTCATCTAAGTTTGATTTTGGAAATGCTTTTAATAAATTTTTATGACTTAATTTATTAGACCTAAATAATGGTCCAATAAAAGTAAAAATCTTTCCAGATAGTATTCTTGCATACTTTATTCCTAACAATTTAAAGATAGATAATAAAAAGATTATCACAATATATTGAATAAAATATTTTAAATTATCCATGAAATTTTTCTTTAATAAAATCAGTCAATTCTTTTTCATTTTCAATGATTAAATCAACCTCTAAAAGATCAATATCCTCTTTATCTAAATGTGAAATTTTAACATAATCTTTTTCTGTTGTTATTATCTTAGCACCTAAATTATTCGCGTGTTTTTTTATCCTGATTATGTCACTTTCATTATACATGTAATGATCTGGATATATTATTTCATCAACAATATTTAATTTATTTTTTATCAAAAGACTCTTAAAATCATTAGGATTACCTATGCCAGAAAATATTAAGTATTTTTCTGATTTATCAAATTGGTCAATATTTAGTGGTTCAAAATGTGTATAAAAAATTTTAATATTTGGGTTAATATTTTTTATTAGTTGAATTTTGTTATTTATATCTTCTCCATTTTTTTTCAAGAAAACACAACTGTATTTTTTAAGGCTTTCAACTTTCTCTCTTAAAGGTCCCGAAGGCAGTAATAAACCATTACCTAGCCAATTTTTTTGATCAAAACAAACGAATTCAATATCATAACTTATTTTCTTATCTTGAAGCCCATCATCAAAAATTAATATTTTTTTTTTCATTGAAATTGCCTTATCTACTATCTCTTGTCTATCTTTTGAGGATATAGTTTCAGTTTTTTTCTCTAAAATAATTTTTTCATCTAAATGTTTTTTGTAATTTTTATTTGCAGTTACAACTTCATATCCTTTTTGACTTAAAATTTGATAAAGTTTTATAGTTGTTGGTGTTTTACCTGTCCCTCCAAGGTATATATTTCCTATACAAATTGTCTTTATCCTTTCATCCTTTTTTTTAGATTTAAAGTTAAGCAATACATTATTTATTCTAATAGGTATTGTGAAAGGTAAGAGTAAATAAGATAGCAAATTTGGTTTTTTTAAATCCCAAAATTTTGGTTTAATAATTTGCATCCTACAATAATAGATCAATTTCTTTACTTGTAAAATTTAGAATTTTTTTTCCAATTAAACTTAATTGTCTTTGTTTCTTAAGAGAGTTGTTTTTTCTTGCAAATAGTTGATGTAGTTTATTAATTGTTTTTAGCACATTGTTAGTTTCATAAGATATTTTTTTCAATTTTAAAAATTTATATATTTCTCTGAAATTTGACACATGAGGACCATGCATAATATTACACCCGTATCTTGTTGCCTCGAGAGGATTTTGACCACCATGATTAATAAGAGAACCACCTAAAAAAATATTTTTACAGACGGTGTATACAGATTTTGTTTTTCCATATGAATTAATAATAATAATTTCAGCATCAGATCCAATTTTATTATTAGACTCGAAAATATATGTTTTTAAATTCATATTTTTTAACCCATGAAATATTGTCTCTGATCTCTCAATATGTCTTGGAATAATAATAGTTAATAAATTCGGATATTTTTTTTTTAATCGAATGTGTACTTTTGCACAGAATATTTCCTCACTGGCATGAGTACTTGAGGCGCACCAAGATTTCCTAGAAGTGATAATATTCCTAAGTTTTTTATTAATCATTATTTTTTCATTTTCTGATTGAGCAAATTTTAGATTTCCAATAAATTTTGTTTTTTTAGCTCCTAGTTTTTTTAAATAATAATTAGATTCTCTGCTTGAAGCCAAGCATGAGTCAAAATTACTAAAGATTTTTTGTGATAACTTAGGAAATAATTTCCATCTATTAAATGTTTTTTTTGTTATTCTTGCGTTTAAAAGCATTATGGGTATTTTTTGATTTTTTAAATTTTTAACCATATTAGGCCATACTTCTGAGTCTATAAAAAATACAGATGATGGCTTCCAATAACTGATAAATTTTTTTGATAAAAAGTTTGTATCTATAGGATAGAATTGATGAGTAACTTTTTTTAATTTTAGTTTTTCAATAATTTTTGCAGAACTTAGGGTATTAGATGTTACTAATATTTGGTTTATTTTATTATTTTTCTCTAAAATTTCAAAAATAGGTACAACGCTTTGTAATTCTCCTACACTTGCACCATGAAACCAAACAACTTTTCCATTTTTTCTTCTTTTAGAAAAAAAACAAAATTTTTCTTTGAACCTGTTTATATCTTCTTTTTTTTTTAATAATCTAATAACTAAAATTATTGGTGATAATATAAATATAAAGTTTATTAGTATTCTATAAACTATTAGCATTACGATTTTTTAACTTGTTTTTCGTAAAAATTTTTGTATTCATCTGAAGACAGCAATAAATCATCATGACGACCTTCCCCGATTACACTTCCTTTATTAATAACATAGATTTTATCAGAATTGAGTATTGTTGAAAGCCTGTGAGCAATTACAATTGTTGTTTTTCCTTGAGTAAGAAAACTAATTGCTTTTTGAATTTTATTTTCAGTCTCTGCATCTAATGATGAAGTAGCTTCATCTAATAAAATTATTGAACTTTTTTTCAGTATTGCCCTTGCTATCGAAAGTCTTTGTTTTTCTCCGCCAGATAATCTCACCCCATTTTCTCCAATTAAAGTGTCATATTTATTCGGTAATTTTTCGATAAATTCGTCAGCAAAAGAAAATTTTGCAGCCTCTTCTATTTGTTCTTGAGTAGCATCTAAATTTGCGTAGGCGATATTATTGCGAACCGTATCGTCAAATAATGTAGTATCTTGACTTACTAAAGAAATATTTTTTCTTAAAGAAAATATTGTTGAGCTATAAATTGATTGGTTATCAATCTTTATATCACCGCCCATAACATTATAAAATCTAGGAATAAGATTTAATATTGTCGATTTACCCGCACCACTTTGACCTACAAGCGCAGTCATTTTTCTTCCAGGTATACTCAAATTTATAGTATTAAGTATCTGTCTTTCATTTAAATGATAGTTAAATTCAACTTTTTCAAACTCTATTTGTCCATTATTTATTATTAAATCTTTAGCACCCGTTGAATCTTTAATTTCATTCTCATCATCTATTATTGGTATAATTCTTCTTGCTCCTGATAATCCTTGCTGAACTGCAATATTCAATGTAGCTAGAGACCTTACTGGCTGATAAGCAAGCATCATAGCAGCTAAAAAAGAAAAAAAATTACTTACTTCTAATTCATCATTAATGACTAATTTTGCTGAAATAAATATGATTAAGGCAATCATAATACCCGTGAGAGACTCCATGATTGGAGAAGCTCTTACAAAAACGATATTAATTTTTCTGGATGCCTCTTTAAGCGTATGAATAAGATCATTAGCTCTTTTTTTCTCATAGTTTTCTTTTTGAAAAATTTTAATTAATTTGTGATTTTTGAAGATTTCAATAAGGTAAGATGTTAACAATCCAGCTCTTTGCATTTGTTGAGTTGAAACTTTTCCAATCCTTTTTCCAAGTGTTCTAGCTGCAAAACTTGCTAAAGGTATCATTATAATTGCAATTAAGGATAGTTTCCAATTTTGATAAAACATGACCGATAATAATCCAATTAAAGTAAGGCTATCTTTGAATAAATTTAAAATGGCTGTACTAATTAAATTAACAATCATATTTACATCATTCATCAAATTTCCAATAAATTTACCCGAGTGTTTGTTATCTACTAATTGGGTATCTGCTTTAATTAAAGATGCAAACATATCTGTTTGTATATCTTTTCTTACTTCTTCGGACACATTTATCATTATTACTTTAGCTAAATACAATGAAGCACCTTTAATAATAAAAGCTAAAATAATAAGAGCTGGAATTAATATGATTAAATTTTGGGACTTGTTTATAAACAATTCTTTAATCGCAGGATCAAGTAAATAAGCAACAGAGGAGGTACTTGCAGCTAATATAATAGAAAAAAAAACAGACATTAAAATTTTACTTAGATATTTCTTCGTATAATCTCTATACAATCTTTTAAGTATTGTTATGTTATTCATTAGTGTACCTTGCCGATGATTAATCCTATTAGAACTAAAGCACCTAAAATATTATTGGATTTAAAAACTTTAAAGCAACTGTTGGCATTCTTTATTTCTAGATTTTTTAATTGTAAATAAAACATTTGAAAGAAAATTATAGTTAAATATATATAATAAAATTTATTAAATCCCATTTGAATACCAATAATGATTAATGAGAGAGAGAATATTATGTAACATAAAAATAAAAAATAAAATGGGTTATTCTTAAATTTTATTGAAGTTGATTTTAATCCAATAATTTCATCGTCTTTGATATCCTGAAATCCATAAATAGTGTCATATCCAAGTGTCCAAAATATGGCCCCAAAATAAAAGATCAAAGGAATTAAACTTATTTCATTTGTAATTGAAGTCCAACCAAGGATTAAACCATAATTAAATGTTATACCCAAAAAAAGTTGTGGCCAGTAAGTATATCTCTTCATTAAAGGATATGTGAATGCTAAAGGCATTGAACCTAAAGCTAATAAAATAGAAAAAAAATTAAAATTAATTAATACACAAAATGCTAATAAACATAAGATTGATGCATATATTAATCCTAATTTAACTGATATTTTTTTAGACGCGATAGGTCTATCTTTAGTTCTAAAAACTTTTCTATCAAATTTTCTGTCTATAATATCATTAACTATACATCCCGCTGATCTCATAAGAACTGCACCTAAAAAAAATAACAACAAATAAAAGAAATAAGTTTCTTTTTGTTTAGAAAAATCAAAACCTATAGTAAGCCCCCAAGCACAGGGCCAAAAAAGAAGCATATAGCCTATTGGCCTTTTTAATCTTGTTAATTCGATAAATAAATTTATTTGGTGCATAAAATTTACTTGTAAATAACAAAGGCAAGATTGATAATCAAACTGATTCGTATGAATATAGATTACACGGTAACAGCTTTGATGTTTCCAGCAATTCCCTTATTAATGGGTGTGTACAGTAATAGATTTCATACATTGAGTAATTTAATTAGAAAATTACACGATGAACATGTTTATGAAAAACATATACCTCCTGAATGGAAGAAACAATTTTTGAATCTTAGCTCAAGAATTAGCCTTTTGAGATGGACAATTCTATTTGCAGCTTTTGGATTTTTATTTAACATGTTAACAGTATTTGCTCTGTATTTGGCCGAAGTTTTTGTTGCAAGAGTAATTTTTGGCTCTTGTTGCCTATCTATGATTATCTCAATTATTTTTTTTATAAGAGAAATTCATATCTCAACAAATGCACTTAAGCTGCATATGTCTGATATGGACGTAAAAGTAGATTAAGGAAGTATTACAGCTGGACCTGTTAATAATCTAGTTTCTAAATCTCTATGAGCTTGAGCAGCATCTTTAAGTGAATATTTTTTTGAAATTTCAACACTAAACTTTTTTGATAAAATTGCATCAAAAACTTTTTTTGCCGATTCTTCTAGCTCTTCTCTTTCTACGGTGTAATGGGCAATAGATGGTCTTGTAAAAAAAAGACCTTTCGCATTTATATCTTTTTTAACATCGATAGTATCTACATAGCCTGAAGCATTCCCAAATGCTACCATCATTCCTCTAATTTTTAATGTTTCAATTGACCCTTTAAAAGTTTTAATTCCAACACCATCATAAACTACATCAATTCCATTTTTACCTACAATTTTTTCAACTTCTTCAACAAAGTTTTTTTCAGAATAATTAATTACGTGATGACAACCATTCTTTTTAGCTATTTCCTCTTTAGCTTTTGAACCAACAGTTCCAATTACTTCAGCACCTAAAGAATTAGCCCATGGACATAAAATTTGACCAAGCCCACCTGCAGCAGCATGATATAAAACTTTATCACCTTTTTTTAGTTTATAAGCTCTATGTAATAGATACTCTGCAGTAATTCCTTTTAATGTAATACAAGATGCTACTTCATCAGAAATTCCATCAGGGACAGAAACTAATTTTTCTTCAGGCATTATTTGTTTTTCCGAATATGCTCCAATAGGCATCGAGGCGTGTGTTACTCTATCACCAATTTTGAACAACTTGACCTCAGATCCAATTTCTTCGACTACGCCACATGCCTCAAGTCCTATTCCACTTGGTAATGGAATAGGGTAGAGGCCTGTTCGATGATAGATGTCTATAAAATTAAGACCGATTGATAGATTTTTAATTAAAACTTCTTTTGGCCCAGGCTTAGCTATCTCAACATCCTTAATAACTAAAACTTCTGGCCCACCAAATCGATCTATTTGAATTGATTTCATAATTTATTTTACAAATGTACCATTATGATAATCTTGAACAGCTTGTAAGATCTCTGCTTTAGTATTCATTACAAATGGTCCACCTCTGGCTATCTCTTCATTTAAAGGTTTCCCTGATATAACTAAGAACTTCGCATTAGATTGTGCTTTAATATTTAAACTCTCACCTCTTGAGAGTAAGATTAAAGTGCTATCTTTAACTTTTTCATGTTTCTTTTCACCAATCTTTATTTCACCCTTTATTAAGTAGACAAATGTATTATGTGTTGAGGGTAGATTAAAATTAAATTCTTTATTCTTTTTTAATTCAACATCAAAATAAATTGGTTCAACATTATGCCCTTTAACTGGTCCTTCTGCTTCTTTAAACTTACCTGCAATAACTTTAATTTTTTTGTCATTATCTTTATGAAGACTCATTTTATCTGCATCAATATAAATATATTCTGGTTTACTCATCTTTAATTTTGCAGGCATGTTAATCCATAATTGAAATCCATGAAGTTTACCCTCTTTCATTGCTGGCATTTCAGAGTGAATAATTCCACTTCCTGTTTTCATCCACTGAACATCACCAGCAGTCATCCTTCCTTTTCCGCCAGTGCTGTCCTCATGCTCAAAGTCGCCTGCAAGCATATAAGTAACTGTTTCAATTCCTCTGTGAGGATGCGGTGGAAAACCAGCAACATAATCATCGCTATTTTCAGAACCAAATTCATCTAACATCAAAAAAGGATCAAAATAATTTGGTTCAACACCAATACTTCTTTTTAATTTTACTCCTGCTCCATCAGAGGCTGGAATGGGGTCAATAATTTTACTTACTTCAATATTTTTCATTTATCTTTAATAATCTTTATATTTTGATTTTCAATATTATTTTTTTATTTTTCAAATTAAGTTTATAATTTCACTCAAATTTTTAATTTGATTAATAGGTTTATAGTCAAGAATGTCAAAAATATTATTATTTCGATTTACCCAAATAGATTGATAACCATAATTTCCTCCACCAGAAACATCCCAGGTATTTGCACTTAAGAATGCAACCTGATTTTTTTCAATCTTATATTTTTTTATTGGTAGATCGTAAACTTTAGTATCTGGTTTATAAATCCCAACTTCTTCAATTGAAAATAAATCATCAAATAAATTATCTATGTTATTACTTTTTACTAACTGAGCTAGAAGTGAAGGGGTACCGTTTGAAAGTATAGCTAATTTAAAATTCTTTTCTTTTAATTTTTTAAGAGTTTCTGGAACTTCTTTAAAAGGTGAAAGAACTTTATATAAATTCAATAATTCATTTTTCATTGAGGCATCGATATTAAAAGTCTTCATTGATTTATCTAAACTATCCTCAGTAATTTGCCAAAAATCCTTGTGCCTTCCCATAAGGCTTCTAAGCCAAGTGTATTCTAGCTGAGTTGTTCTCCAAAAATTTGAGAAACCTTCCCACTTAGCTCCAATCTTATCTTTACATTTTTCAGCAGCTGAATTGACATCAAATAATGTGCCATATGCATCAAAAATTATTGCTTTAATATTTTTCATAAATTAACTTAACACAAATGAGTAATATTAGATTATTTTTTTCAAATACTTTATCAGCAAACATGATTGATAAACTTGATAAAGATCAATCACATTATTTGAACACAGTAATGAGAATTAAAGAAAATGAGGTTTTTTCTTTATTTAACTCAGAAGGAGAGTGGGAAGCAAAAATTTTAGGAATATCTAAAAACACTATCGAATTTAAAATAATAAAACAACTAAGACAAAAAGAGATCGCTAAAGAATTATGGTTAGCTTTTTCTCCTATAAAATCAAATTATCAGAATTTCATGCTGCAAAAAGCAACAGAGCTTGGAGTTACAAAATTTTTACCAATTATATTTGATAGAACAGTTGTAAGAAAAATTAATAAAGATCGCTTAGAAAAAATTGTAATTGAAGCTAGTGAACAATCTAACCGTATCAATATACCAGTAATTGAATTTGCTCAAAATTTAAATGATTTTTTAAAAAAAAATTCCATGAATTTAATTTTTGCAGATTTAAATTCAAATATCAAAAAAGTTGATAAATCAAAATTTACAGATAAGCCTGTTTGTATAATTATAGGTCCAGAGGGAGATTTTTCAGAGACTGAAAGAGAGAAGATTCTCTCTTTTAAGGGCGTTCAATCGGTTAAGATTAATGAGAATATTTTAAGGTCAGAAACTGCAGTCATATCTGCAATTTCGATCGTAAATTATGTGATTAATTGATAAATTGTCGCGAAAACTAAAGTGTAATTTTTATAAAAGAGCTTTATATAGCTATTAAAATGAAAAAATTTTTATTTATATTTATATCGCTTTTCGTATCACAAAAAGCTTTTGCTAATCAACCCGTTGACTGGCAGTTAGGTTTTCAAAAAGCTGCCTCAGAGTCAATGAGAGAGATAGTTGCTTTTCATGATTACCTTTTATTACCAATAATAATAGCAATAAGTGTGTTTGTTTTATTTTTAATGTTATACGCGTGTGTAAGATTTAGAGCTTCAGCTAACCCAAATCCATCTAAAAGAACTCACAACGTTGCAGTTGAAGTTTTATGGACACTAATACCATGTTTAATTTTAATCGTAATTGCAGTTCCTTCATTTAAAATTTTATATAAACAAGATGCAATACCAAAGGCGGATTTAACAATAAAAGCAATCGGTTATCAGTGGTATTGGGGCTATGAATACCCTGATGAAAATTTAATTTTTGAGTCTTATATGATTGAGGAAAAAGATTTAAAAGCTAATCAACCAAGATTGCTCGCTGTTGATAACGAAGTCGTTGTTCCGGTTGGAAAAGTCGTAAAGGTTTTAATTACTGCTAACGATGTATTACATGCATGGGCTTTACCCTCTTTTGGAGTTAAAAGAGATGCAGTGCCTGGAAGAATAAATGAAACTTGGTTTAAAGCAGAAAAAGTTGGCACTTACTATGGTCAATGCTCTGAGCTTTGTGGTATAAAACATGCTTTTATGCCAATTGCTGTAAAAGTAGTTAGTGAGAAAGATTATCAACAGTGGTTATCTGAAGCACGAGTGAAATTTGCAAAAGAAGAAATTGAAAATGATAAACTTAAAGTAGCGAGTAAATAAATTATGTATACACAAACTGCATCACACGACGATCATCATACCCCTACAGGTTGGAAGCGTTGGGCATATTCCACAAATCACAAAGATATAGGGACAATGTATTTAATTTTTGCAATAGTTGCAGGCGTAATAGGTACAGCATTTTCAGTTTTAATGAGAATGGAATTGATGCATCCAGGTGATGGTATTTTAGGAGGCAACTATCACTTATACAATGTATTGGTTACTGGTCATGGTTTAATCATGATTTTCTTTATGGTTATGCCAGCAATGATTGGTGGTTTTGGTAATTGGTTTGTTCCGATTATGATTGGTGCACCCGATATGGCATTTCCTAGAATGAATAATATTTCTTTTTGGCTTTTACCAGTTTCATTAACTTTACTAATTTTATCAATTTTTGCTGATGGTCCTCCAGGACAAACTGGGGTTGGTGGTGGTTGGACTATCTATCCACCTCTATCATCCAAAGCAGGTCAACCTGGACCAGCAATGGATTTAGCAATTCTAAGTTTACACTTAGCGGGAGCTTCATCAATTTTAGGAGCAGTAAATTTCATAACAACAATTTTAAATATGAGAACCCCAGGTATGACATTACACAAGATGCCTTTATTTGCTTGGTCAATATTAGTAACAGCTTTCTTATTGTTACTATCGTTACCAGTTTTAGCTGGAGCTATTACAATGTTATTAACAGATAGAAATTTTGGAACCGCCTTTTTTGAAGCCCAAACTGGAGGAGACCCGGTTCTGTTTCAACATTTGTTTTGGTTTTTTGGTCATCCAGAAGTCTATATTTTAATTTTACCAGGCTTTGGAATGATCAGTCATATTGTATCAACATTTTCAAGAAAACCTGTTTTTGGTTATTTAGGCATGGCATATGCAATGGTTGCAATTGGAATTGTAGGTTTTGTTGTATGGGCTCACCATATGTATACAGTTGGATTAAGCACAGATACTAAAGCTTACTTTTTAGCAGCAACAATGATTATAGCTGTTCCTACAGGAATAAAAATTTTCTCATGGATAGCAACAATGTGGGGCGGATCTATTTCATTTAAAACTCCTATGATGTGGGCACTTGGTTTTATATTCATGTTTACGGTAGGTGGCGTAACAGGTGTAGTTTTGGCTAACGCAGGTGTAGATACCGCAATGCATGATACTTATTATGTCGTAGCTCACTTCCACTATGTGTTGTCATTAGGGGCAGTTTTTGCAATATTTGCGGGTTTTTATTATTGGTTTTCAAAAATGTCAGGTTATGAATATTCTGAATGGATGGGGCAACTACATTTTTGGTTAACATTTATAGGTGTTAACTTAATTTTCTTTCCTCAACATTTCTTAGGTTTAGCAGGAATGCCGAGAAGATATGCGGATTATCCAGATGCATTTGCGGGATGGAATTATATTTCTTCAATAGGTTCTTATGTTGCCGTTGCTGGACTAGTAGTATTTTTTGCAAATCTTATTTATGCTTTTGCAAAGAAGAAATCAGCAGAACAGAACCCTTGGGGAGAAGGCGCTACAACTTTAGAATGGACTGTACCGTCTCCACCAAACTTCCATACATTTGAGGAACTGCCAAAGTTTGTTGATGATCAAGAAACAGAGAAATCACACAGCTAAAATAAAAGCAAAAAAAATAAATGGATAATTTTAAGTTAAAAAAAAGAAATCTGTCACAAGAAGATTTATTTAATTTATCTGAGTTATTCAAATTAATGAAGCCAAGAGTTATGTCTTTGGTAATTTTTACATGTGCAGTCGGTTTGTTAACTGCGCCAAATCTTGTTTCAACAAAGGAAGCTATTATCGGAATTTTATTGGTATCATTAGGGGCTGGTGCAGCTGGAGCATTAAATATGTGGTATGAATCTGATCTTGATGCTTTAATGACCAGAACTTGTTTGAGGCCTATACCAACAGGAAAAGTTAATAGAAATCAAGCCTTTATTTTTGGATTTACTTTATCGATTGTTTCAGTGGTAGCGTTAGATTATTTTACAAATAGAATTTCAGCTGCAATATTACTTTTAACAATTTTGTTTTATGTTTTTGTTTATACAATTTGGCTGAAAAGACGAACACCACAAAACATTGTAATTGGTGGAGCTGCTGGCGCATTTCCTCCTGTAATTGGATGGACAATTGCAACTGGATCAATTTCAATTGAACCACTAGCTTTTTTTTTAATTATTTTTTTTTGGACGCCTTCACATTTTTGGGCATTGAGTTTGTATAAATCTGATGATTATAAAAAAGCAAATATACCAATGCTCCCTTTAACAAATGGAGTTGAGAGTACAAAAATAAACATATTTATTTATTCTTTGTTAATGCTCCCAGTCATTATTTTTCCTTATTTAATAAATTTTGTTGGATTAACTTTTTTAATCCCATCATTATTATTAACGTTTTATTACAACTTTTTATGCTATGAACTATATAATTATAAGAAAAATAAGTTTGATTCAAAAAAGGCTAAATCTATATTTGGATATTCAATACTTTATTTATTTTTAATTTTTGTTCTTTTTCTGATAGATAAAATATTATGATAACACCTAATAAAAAAACAAAAAGAAAAAATATTATTACGGCATTAGCAATCATTGCTTTTATGATTTTTCTTTTCTTTTTTACTTTATATAATACAGGAGTATTTGATAGAGCTATATGATTGAAAGGAAAAAATTAACACCAATAGTCTTGGCAGGTATTTTTGTTTTAATGCTAGGCTTGTCTTATGCAGCAGTGCCTTTGTATGATCTTTTTTGTAGAGTTACTGGCTTTGGAGGAACCACTCAAGTCTCGAACAATGCCCCAAAAATAGTTTTAGATAAAGTAGTCAGCGTAAGATTTGATACTAATGTAAATAACTTACCATGGGATTTTAAAGCTAAATCAAATGTTATTGATGTAAAAGTTGGTCAAGTTAATAAAATAGAGTTTGAAGTAACAAATTATAGTAATGAGCCAACAGCTGGAGTAGCGAGTTTTAATGTTTCACCTGCTAGCTTTGGTAAATATTATAGTAAATTAGGTTGTTTTTGTTTTGAAAAACAGGAGTTAAAAGCTGGTGAAAAAGCAAGTTATGTTATGACTTTTTATCTAGACCCCGAAATGGTCAATGACCCTGCTGTAAAAAATTTAGAAGATGTAACTATGTCGTATACTTTTTTCTCGACAGATTACTATAAACAATCATAATCCGGAAAATGTCAGCTGAAAAAAAACACGATTATCACCTTGTAGACCCAAGCCCTTGGCCAATTTATACTTCTTTTTCATGCTTAGTGTTAGCTTTGGGAGCAGTTTATTATATGCATTCAGATGTATCATGGGGAATGTATTTAGGTTTGGCTCTATTAATTTACGGAGCCTACATGTGGTTTAGAGATGTTGTGATTGAAGCTGAGCATCAAGGTCATCATACCCCAGTTGTTCAAATACATCATCGTTATGGAATGACACTATTTATTGCATCAGAAGTTATGTTTTTTGTTGCATGGTTTTGGGCTTATTTTGATGTAAGTCTTTTTCCAAATGAATTTGTGGGAAACGTATGGCCACCAAAAGATATAGTAACTTTTGACCCTTGGGACATACCGTTAATTAATACATTAGTGCTGTTATTGTCGGGAACAACTGTTACTTGGTCTCATCATGCTCTTTTAGAGGATGATAGGAAGAGTTTCATTAATGGTTTAATCTTAACTGTAATTCTTGGAGTTTGTTTTACAGCTTTACAAGCTTACGAATATCATCATGCAACATTTGCATTTTCTGACCATATATATGGATCAGTATTTTACATGGCAACAGGATTTCATGGTTTTCATGTAATAGTAGGTACAATTTTTTTAGCGGTATGTTTATGGCGAGGAAAATTAGGTCACTTTAATAAAGATCATCATTTTGGTTTTGAAGCTGCAGCTTGGTATTGGCACTTTGTGGATGTTGTGTGGCTATTCTTATTTGCAGCAATATATATCTGGGGAAGTTAATTTAAGTCTTTGAAACATAAGTTCTTATTTTCTGTTTTTATAATATTCTTTATATTTGTTTTTATTGCATTGGGGAGCTGGCAAATAATCAGATTAAATTGGAAAAATAACCTTATTTTGGAAATTGAAAACTCATTAAGAAATCCTCCAGTAGAACTTTCTAAATCAAATAGAGAAAATTTTTTAAGAATTAAAACATCAGGCACTATTGATTTTGAAAAACAAATTTATTTGTATAATTTAAATGATTCTGGTACTCCAGGATTTGAGGTTATTAATCCAATTTTGATTGATAATGAAAATTATTTAATTAATCGAGGTTGGATACCATTTGAAAAAAAAGATACTTCAGAAATAAATATATTTGATCAAAATGATATAACTGGAACTCTCAAAACCCAGGGAAGAAAAAATATTTTTAAACCAGAAAATGATATTGAAGAAAATTACTGGTTCAGTTTAAACAGAGAAGATATTTTGCAATTTACAGGTAAAGAATTTTCTAAATATATAATTTATTTAGATGGAAATTATCAATTTCCTATACCAAAAAAAATTACAGCTAATATTTCTAATAATCATAAAAAATACGCAATGACATGGTTTTCATTAGCGATTTCAATTCTTTTGCTATATCTATATTTTAGAAAAAAGAATTATTAAATGAAATATATAAGCACAAGAAACAACCAGAAAAATTTCACTTTTAAGGATGTTTTCCTCAAAGGTTTGGCAGATGATGGAGGGCTATTTATTCCTAAATCAATTAAACAATTTAAAAAAGATGAATTAGATAAATTACAAAACCTTAGCTATAATGATTTAGCAGCTGAAATAATTTATCCATTTATAGGAGATTTTATGTCTAAAGAAGACCTTATCTCTATAATTTCAAAATCATATTCAAATTTCAGATCTGACGATGTTGTTAAAATCTCAAATCTAGGAGATCTTAAAGTATTAGAACTATTTCACGGGCCTACACTTGCTTTTAAAGATATCGCAATGCAACTGATAGGTAATTTTTATCAATACCATTTAGGCCGTGATCAAAAAAAAATCAATATAATAGTTGCAACTTCAGGCGATACAGGTGCAGCTGCTATAGATGCTTTAAAGGGAAAAAATAATTTAAATGTTTTTGTCTTACACCCCAATAATAAAATTTCACCTGTGCAAAGAAGGCTAATGACAATACATGAAGAGAGCAATGTATTTAATATTGCGGTGGAGGGTAATTTTGATGATTGCCAAAATTTAGTAAAAGCGATGTTTAATGACGAAAAATTTTCTAAAACAATTAATATGTCGGGTGTAAATTCAATTAATTGGGCAAGAATAGTTGCTCAATCAGTGTATTATTTTTACGCTTACTTTAAAGTTGGAAATGGTCAACATCTATCCTTTTCTGTTCCGACAGGAAACTTTGGTGATATTTACGCAGGTTATTTAGCAAAAAAACTAGGTCTTCCAATTGATAAACTAATCGTAGCTACAAATAAAAATGACATACTGCACAGAGCTATATCTGGTGGTGATTATAGTCAAAAGAAAGTTGAGGAAACAAATACTCCAAGTATGGATATACAAATAGCAAGTAATTTTGAAAGGCTTTTATATGATGTAAAAGATTGTAACTCAGAAGTTACAAAAGATGTAATGGCTGAGATAAAAAATAATACTTATAAAATTGATAAAAACGATTTAGATAAAATAAAAAAAAATTTTGTATCCGAGATGCTTGATGAAAATGAAACTGTTGAAATGATAAAGACAATTAATGATGAGCATCAGATGGTAGTTGATCCACATACAGCAGTAGCTATTGGCGCTGTTAGAAAATTAGGGTTGGAAAAAAATTGTATTGTATTATCAACTGCACACCCATGTAAGTTTCCAAAAGCAATAGAAGATGCAATATCAAAAACTGAAAATTTACCAGAAAGTCTTAAATATGTTAATGATAGAAAAGAAAAATTTGAACTTCTTTCAAATGATATTGAAAAAGTTAAAAAATACGTAATGAACTCCATATGAAACTTAAAATAAATGATCAAATACCAGATACCGAGATTTTTCAACTGGTTGACGGAGAGCCTCAAAAAAGTAACTTAAGAGAAATCATAGGTAAAGGAAAAATTGTTTTGTTTGGTTTACCTGGGGCGTTTACATCAACTTGCTCCAAACTTCACCTACCAGGTTTTGTGGCATATGCAGATAAAATCAAAGCAAAAGGAATAGAACATATATTTTGTTTATCGGTAAATGATCCTTATGTAATGAACGGTTGGGGAGAGATTAATAATACTGGAGATAAAATAAAAATGTTATCTGATCCGTATTTGTCATTCACAAAATTAATTGGTGCAGAAGTTGATCGGAATGCAAAAGGAATGGGAATTAGATCAAATCGTTATTTGATGGTTATTGAAAATTTTACAATTGTTAAAATTCATGAAGAAGAAGAGACTAAAGAATGCGGCTTAACTTCTGCAGAAAACTTATTAAACAATCTACTATAAATTTGCAGCATCTCTAGCAAGTAAATCCACTTCGTTATTTAATTTATCTGTTGAATGCGCTTTTACCCAATTCCAACTTATTTCAAATTCACTATTTAGTTGGTCCAATTCTGTCCAAAGTTCTTTATTACTCACTTCTTTTTTGTTAACAGTTTTCCATCCATTTTTTTTCCAATTATGGATCCACTCAGTTATTCCAGACTTCACATATTTAGAATCTGTAAAAATTTGGACCTTACCTCCTTTTGGGATTTTTTTAAGAGCTTCTATAGGAGCTAATAATTCCATTTGATTGTTTGTAGTATCTTTTTTACTTCCTTTTATTTCAGTTTTTTTTCCATCATTTAATATTATTGCTGCCCAACCACCTTTACCTGGATTTCCAATACATGACCCATCAGTATATATTTTTATCATTAATCTAAGTAATCTTTATAAGTTTTGAGATTGTTATGAATTATTAATTTTTGGTAATACTCTCTAGGATCTTTAATTTTTATTAATGCAGTTTTTGGTGTATTTGTATAATCATAAAGTCTTGTTAAAAAATATCTCATCGCTGCGCCCCGACATAAAATGTTAAGTGCATTTTTTTCAATTTTTGTAATTTTTTTTATATTTTCATAACCTTTTATAAAATTTTTAACCTTTTTTTTGTTAATTTTGAATTTTCCTTTAACTTTATCAAAACATAAAGCGTTTATACAAATAGCAATCTCATACATAAAATAGTCATTTGCTGCGAAATAGAAATCAATTATTCCTGATAATTTATCATTTCTAAAAAAAATATTATCAATAAATAAGTCACCATGGATAATTCCGTTAGGTAATTTTTTTGGCCAATTTTTTTTTATATCCTGATAATTGATTTTGAAAAATTTTTCTAAATTTTTATATTTTCCCGTTTTAAAGTTTATTTTATTTATTAAGGGCGTAAGTTTTTTTATTCCCATTGAGTTATTTCTATAAAGATTAATTTTTTTTGAAGAAGAGTGCATTAAAGCAACTGCTCTTCCGACATCGTAGCAATTTTTATAATTCAAATTTTTTTTATCTTTTCCTTTTATAAAAGAGACGACACATGCTGTTTTATTTTTCAATTTTATTAAAAATTTCCCATCTTTGTTTTTAAATGGTTTAGGACAATTTATTTTTAGATCACTTAATTGATCCATTAGTTCCATAAAAAAAGGTACATCTTTTTTTAAAACTCTTTTTTCAAAAATTGTAAGAATAAATTTATTATTTCTTGATTTTAATAAATAATTTGTATTTTCAATGCCTTTTTTAATTCCTTTAAAATTTATTAAATTTTCAATATTAAATTTTTTATTTATAAAGAAAATATCTCTTTTACTTATCTTGGTATAAACAGCCATTTAATTTAATTTTTTGGGGACTTTAAAAACAACATCTTCTTTTATTATTTCTACCTCGTCTATAGAAACTGTAAATTTTTTTTTCAAATCATTAATAAAATTTTCTACAAGAATTTCTGGTGCAGAGGCTCCAGAAGAAATTCCGATAGTTTTAGAATTTTTTATAAGATCATAAGGAATTTTGCTTTGTGAGTGAATTAATTGAGAATTTAAACATCCAGATTTTTTAGCAACTTCTACAAGTCTCACAGAGTTAGAAGAATTTCTACTTCCAATTACAAAAAACATATCACAATCTTTGGCTATATTTTTTACAGCCATTTGTCTATTTGTAGTCGCATAGCATATATCTTCTTTTTGCGGTTCTCGAATATTTGGGAATCTTTCTTTTAAAATTTGGATGATTTCTTTTGTATCATCTACAGATAGAGTTGTCTGAGTAACAAATGCCAAATTTTTATTTTTTTTTTCAAATTTATAATTTTTAGCTTCATTTTCATTCTGAATGAGATCTATTGATCCTTTGGGTAACTGACCCATTGTTCCAATAACTTCAGGATGGTTTTGATGTCCAATTAAAATTAAATGATAGTCCATTTTGTTTAGATTTTCAGCCTCCCTGTGAACCTTAGAAACAAGTGGGCAAGTTGCATCAATGTAAGTCATTTTATATTTCCTAGCTTCAATTGGAATTTTTTTTGGAACACCGTGAGCTGAAAAAATTACTGGTCTTGATTTATCATCTATTTCATCTAGTTCTTCTACAAAAACTGCACCTTTCTTTTTTAAATCATCTACGACAAATTTATTATGCACTATTTCATGGCGAACATATACTGGAGCACCGTGTTTACTTAAGGCCTTTTCAACAATTTCAATTGCTCTTTCTACTCCAGCACAAAACCCCCTTGGTGCAGATAGCAAAATTTTGATTTCTTTATTTTTCATTTTTTTCAATTAAATATTCGAGCAATATATGCGGAAAAGTTAAAGACGCCAAACCTATAAATATTAGTTTTAAAATTGCGCTATCAAAATCATAATTATTTTTTAAAAAATAAAGACCCATTAAACAAAAAGTAGCAGTAAGCATGGTTAAAGGGATAGCTTTTTTTATAAATATAGAAAAACCTCTTTTTAAATTTTTTTGGTCTAGTTCAAATGATAGTGAAATTATATGTCTTACTGAATGAAGAAAACAAAAATAAATCGTAAAAGCTATCAATGGTGTTAAAATATAATTTAAAATAATAATCGAAAAATAATCAAAAAATATTATAAATTTTTTTATTTCAAACTTTTTGATAAATAAAAAAATACTCGATAATGTACTCAAAAAAATTCCAATTACTAAAAGTTTATTATTCTCAATAGCACTTAAACTTGAATAAAAAATTTCATTTTCAATCAATAGTAATTTAAAAATTGATATAGTCTCATCAAAATGAAAAAACAACGGTGCAAGTATTACTAAAAAACCTTTAAAAAAAAATAATGATTGGTTTAAATAGGTTTTTCCTTCAATTAAAAATTGAGTGTCTTCTTTTCCGAAATGATATGAAGCTACAGCGAGAAAAATTAAAAGAGATATTGTAGGAAAAGATATCCAAAAAATAACTATAAATGTTGCTAACGATATGTATGCCATATAGAAAATAAAAATATTATCAAATCGAAGAATTTTCAGGAGTTTTTTTCCTTTTAAGTGATCTAAAGAGCCATGAGACACACCAATAATTAGAATAAGAGACAAACAAATTATTGGAGAAACCGAAAGGTAATTAATTTTGATAAATAGAAAAGTTAAGATATTGCATAATAAAAAGAAAATAAAAGAATGTTTAAAATTAATTTTTTTAATTAATATATTCATCGTTAATTAGTAAAATAAAGCTTTTATAAATAACCATTTTGGCATTTTAAAAATTATACTTAAATCTTCTAAAAGACTACTTTTGTTGGAGAGAAATTTTATAACAGTCTTTGGTGATGTCTTAAACATTTTAAAAAATATATTAGGCATTTTTTCTGGATGATTATCTAGAACACGAAGAAAAATTTCATCCAAAAATTGATATTTTTTACTAATTTCATAATTTTTACTATTAACAATATTTTCAATATTTCTTCTTATATACATGCTGTGTTCTTGAATATTTAAAAAAGTATAACCAGTACTTAATCTCGTCATCCCTCCAGCCGTACCAATGTTAATCATATTTTTTTCTTTTTTTATTAATGGATAGAAAAGAGGAATTGCTCCTTCTTCCTTGTAAGTAATCTTATAATTTTTTATCTTTAAGTTATTTTCTATATAGTTTTTGATTTGATTATCATAATCTTTTTGTGTGTTATCATTCATTTTTGACAGCCAGGTTGTTTCTACTAAAGCTTTATTCTTTGAGTAAGGAAGCGTATAAAAAAAATGAACACTTTCTCTTTGCTCACAGTCAAAATCCATTAGATTAAAAATCTCTGAGTCAAAAAAATTATTTTGAGTCTCTATTTCTACTCCACAAAAGTGTTGCCAGATATTTAGATGATTTTTTTTTATATTCGGAATACTATTAAATACAAAAGAATTTTTTTTATCAATTTCATTTATATCTTTAAAAAAATAAATATTTTTATTTTCTTTTAATTTGTTGTTAATTTTTTTATAAAACAAACCACTATCTATACTTTGATATGGATAATCTTTACATACTAAATAATTAGTTTTACCTGGTATATTAACAGAAAAATTTTCCCAGCTTTTCTTTACGCAATCGTCAAAGTTATGGGGTATTATTTTCCAGAAAGACCATGTTTTATCTTTTTTATAATCTACTCTTGGCTCTATGATTGCTAAAGATTTGTTTTTTAATTTTTCATGAATTTCTAATTCATAAGCAAGAGATAAGCCCGCACAACCACCACCTAAAATTATATAATCAAATTCTCTCATTAAGTTTAATTTCTTGACAAATTATTTCATGTTCTTTTGCTCTCTGGTGAGGCTCTATTTCTCTTAAATAAATGTATATTAAATCAAATAAGGATAGAAAAGTCTGGAAAACTTTTTCAAAATTATTGACGTATATTTTCCCTGATTTTTCATAATTTTCCATATTTTTTTTTTTTATAATTTTTCTACCAATTTGCCTATAAATTCTTCTAGCAACAATTATTGAAAATTTATACTTAAACGGAATTTTTTTTATAGAACTAAATGAACTTTCATAAAACATATCAGCAAGTTTTAAAGTTGCTCGAATATTTTCAAAATCAGGTTTTATATATTCTCTATTCATTCGCTTATCTTCAATTACATCTCTAGAGATATTTGTTAATTGCATTGCTATACCTAAATCGATTGCACCTTTAAGAGCTCTACTATCATTTACACTCAATATTTTTGACATCATTAATCCGACTGTTCCCGCTACTTTGTAAGAATAAATTAATAAATCTTTAACAGATCTCATATAGACTTTATGTTTAAGATCTGAAGCAACTCCGTCAATTAAATCCTTTAAAATAATTTTTTTGATATTATAATTTTTTGCAATAGAGATGAGATTTTCTATTGCAATTTCATTCTCATTTTTATGAGATACAAGTATTTCTTTTTGATTTAAATCATATGATTTTTCAAAAAAATTTTTAATTTTTTCAAATCTTTTAATTTTTACTTCTAAATTTATTTTTTCATCGACAATATCGTCAAGAATTCTACAGAATGCATAAAGTTTAGAACAATCTTGATACACTTTTTTGGGTAAAAAAAAACCCGCCCAATTAAATGATTTGGCAAAAAGAGATAGGAAATTTTTATTGGTCATTGAATTATTTTGTCTAATACTTTTGCAGAAGATAATACTCCTGGAACACCAGCGCCAGGATGTGTTCCCGCTCCAACAAAGTATAAACCGTCATATACTTCAGACTTATTATGAAATCTAAAGTAAGCTGATTGTGAAAATTTTGGTTGAATTGAGAAACCAGATCCATATTTTGTATTTAGATCTTTTTCAAAGTAATCAGGTGTTAAATAGAAATCTTCAACAATATTTTCTTTTAAATTTGGCATTAAATCATTTTCCATTTTTTCAATTACTAAATTTTTCATTCTTTCGCCTTCAATTGTCCAATCTATTTTTGACTGGTTATTTGGAACAGGGACTAAAACATAAAAACAATCATTCCCATTAGGTGCCATGGATGTATCAGTAGCTGAAGGTCTATGGAGATAGTAGCTTATATCATTATTTAATTTTTTATTGTTAAAAATATCATCGAGGTGTTCTTTATATTTATTACCAAATTTAATAGTATGATGTTCTACATTTTCATAAGTTTTCTTAGTCCCAAAGTAATAAACAAATAACCCCATAGAATATTCCATTCTATTTTTTTTCCATTTAAAAAAGAGAGAATTATTATATTCATTATCTAACATTTTTTCATAAACTGCTGGTGGATCAGCATTACAAATTACATTCTGGGCATTTATAACAGTTTTATTATCTAATTGTATTCCATTAATTTTATTTTTATTTTTAATAATCTTAGTTACCTCTTTTCCTTTAATTAATTTTATTCCAACTTCATTCATTAATTTTTCAAGACCTTTGATAATATTTCCAGTCCCACCCATTGAATAATGTATCCCCCATTTTTTTTCTAAATACAAAATTAATCCATAGATCGAGGTTGTTGTAAATGGATTTCCACCAACTAGTAATGGATGCATACTAAACATTCTTCTTAATTTTTCGTTTTTAACATATGATGAGACTAAAGAGTAAACTGATTTATAGCTCTTAAGTTTTAATAATGCAGGTAGCTGCTGCATCATAACAAAAGGTCTATCAAATGGAATATCTGCTAGTTCGGTAAATCCTTTATCAAAAATCTTTTTTGTAAAATTTACTAATTTTTCATAACCTTTCACATCATCTTTGCTTATTTTTTCAATTTGTCTTTTCATCTCTATCTCATCACCTGAATAATTAAATTTAGTCTTATCTTCAAAAATAAACTGATACCAAATTTTAAGTGGAGAAAGCTTTATGTAGTCTTTTGGATCTTTTTTAAATAATTCAAATAATTCGTTAATTAGAAATGGCGCAGTGATTACTGTGGGACCACCATCGTATACAAACCCATTTCTTTTAAATACTCTTGCTCTTCCACCAAGATCAAAGTGTTTTTCAATTAATGTAACTTCATGGCCCTTAGCTTTAAGACGAAGGGCAGCCGCTATTCCTCCAAAACCTGAGCCAATAATAATCGAATTCATCTTAATAATTTATAGGTTTTTCGAAAAAATTGTAAGAATATTATGAATTAATCTTTTTCAATTCTTCTTTGGTCTCATCCAAATTTTTTTGGAAAACAGCGTCAAGTTTAGATTTATCAACAGATGTCGCAATAATCTTTTTTACTGAGTTCACAGCAATTTTAATTGATGTGTCTTTAATTTCTTTTATTGCCGACTCCTTCATTTGACTAATTTTATTTTCTGCAAGATTTTTTTTAATTTCAGATGATTTATGAAACTTATCATTCAATTCAATTATTATATTATCACTATCTTTTTTTGCTTGTTCCATTATTTCTTTACTTACAGATTGGGCTGTATCTAATTTCTTTTGTGCATTGTCTAATAATATTTTTGCGTCAGTTCTAAGTTTTTCACTTTCATCAATTTCATTCTTAATATCTAAAATTAATTTATTAAGCATCTCATTTACTTTTTGAGGAATCTTAAAATATGCTAAAATTCCAACAAAAATAAAGAAAGAAACTGCTACCCAAAAAGTTGAATCAATTACCATAATATTTGTTTCCTTTTTTTTTTGATAAATCATCAACTATAGCTGAGATGCTGCTATTGTTAACTTCTGTTCCGATGAGTTTTTTTAGCAATTCTGACGATGTTTCGATAGCAATTTTATTTATTTTTAATGGAGCATTTTCTTTTAGTATTTGAATTTCTTTTTCAGCTTTTTTTATTTCTTCATCGATTTGTTTATCCAAAACACTTTGTTTAGAATTAATATCTTTAATAACTTTTTCTCTAGCTTCTTTAAAAATATTTTTTGCTTCTAATTTACTTTTAAGGATAATCTCATCATATTCTTTAATTTTAGCTTCACTACTCTCTCTTTGTTTCTCTGCCGCCTCAATATTCTCTTGTATTTGAGATTTTCTTAATTCTAAATTTGCACTTATCTTTGGGAGTATCAACTTTGATAAAATAATATACAGTGTCCCAAATGTAAGAGTGAGCCAGAATATTTGTGAAATCCAAAATTCAGGATTTAATTGAGGCATGCCTCCACTTTCAGCTGCAAAAACTTCTTTAAGAAAAAAGAAATTAAAAAATATTAACTGAAAAAATATTTTTTTAATCATTAATTTAAAACGCAAAAAGAATGATTAACGCTACTACTAATCCGAATAATCCTGTTGCTTCAGCTAGGGCAAATCCTAAAAGCAAATTAGGAAACTGCTTTTGTGCAGCTGATGGATTTCTCATCGCTCCAGATAGATAGTTTCCAAAAATTATTCCAATTCCAACTCCAGCACCAGCCAAAGCAATAGCCGCTAGTCCTGCTCCAATCATTTTTGCTGCTTCTAATTCCATTATTTCCTCCTATGTTAATTAATGGTGTAAATTTAATGCATCATTTAAATAAATGCATGTTAAGATTGCAAAAACATATGCTTGAAGAAAAGCAACTAAGATCTCCAAACCCGTTAGTGCAACCGAAAAACTCAGTGGAAGCCACCCACCGATTATTCCAAGGCTGATTACAAAGCCTCCGAAAACTTTCATCATTGTATGTCCAGCCATCATGTTAGCAAAAAGTCTTACTGACAAACTTATGGGACGACTTAAATATGATATAATCTCTATAACTACAATTAGAGGAAGCAACACAACTGGCACTCCACTTGGAACAAACAACTTTAAATAACCAAAACCGTGTTTTATAAAACCGATAATAGTTACACTTATAAAAATAAACGCTGCAAGAATAAAAGTTACTATTATATGACTAGTTACTGTAAAGGTATATGGGATCATTCCAAACATATTACAGAAAAGTACAAACATAAATAGAGAAAATATAAAAGAAAAATAAGGTTTAGCTTTTGAACCCGCTGTATCACTTATCATTTTTGAGACAAAACTGTAACTTAGTTCTGCTAATAACTGAATTTTATTAGGCAAGATTGAATTTCTTTTAGAACCCAAGTTAAAAATTACTAAGATAGCCAAGGAACTTATTACCATAAACAAACTTGCATTTGTAAATGAAATATCAAAAGAACCTAACTTTATCTCTGGACCAATTCTATAAACCTCGAATTGCGTCATTGGATTTGCTGCCATATTACCTTATTTATTTTTGCATATTTTTTGCAGATTTAATCACATTTGAAATACCAGCAATTACCCCTACAAAAAAAAATATTAAAATTAACCATGGTTTAGTACCAAAGGTCTTGTCTAAAATAAACCCAATAATTGT
>CVSM01000021.1 GCA_001180065.1 Candidatus Pelagibacter communis | reverse complement strand
ATTTAATCTTATTAATTTTAGGTCCTTTTTGCTTCCCCCATATTCTCTTGCTGAGTTTTCTCCCCAAAAGATATAAGGAATTTTAAACATTTTTGCTAAATTATGTGAAATATTCCACATTGCCATATGCATTACTATTCCAACTGCACCAAATTTAACAAAAGCTTTCTTTAAGAATTTTTTTTCTACATCTTCATTTATTGAAAATTCAACATGATGTACTCCAATTTTTTTTAAATTTTCAATATTTTTTTGACCTATTGGTGTCCTGAGCACAGGTTTATAAGTAAAAGCTAAAGGATTTAAACCATATTTTTTTGATAATAAAACCTGCCAAGTACTATCTTTACCTCCGCTTACAGGGATTAGACAATCGTAGAGTAAATTTTGTTTTTTTACTTTTTTTACAATCTGTTTAAATTCATTTTCTTTTTTTTTCCAATTTATTTTATCTCTTAAGTTGTGTGTAGTACAAGCAGTGCAAATACCGTTGGGTAAGATATATAAATGTG
>CVSM01000020.1 GCA_001180065.1 Candidatus Pelagibacter communis | reverse complement strand
TTTATTAAACGTAATCCCAGTGTCTGACAAATCATCACACAATAAAATTCTTCCGCCCATATTAGGTGCTATAGAGCTCATCTCTCTTGAGAATACAATATCGCCTTGCTCATCTTCAACACCTTTTCCACTATAAGACTCAACTGCAAGATAAGCGCATTTTAATTTAAAGATTCTACTTAACACATCAATCATAGGAGCTGCGCCTCTCATTATTCCTATTAATATCGTCGGTTTATAATTACTTTCCTCGATCTGAATTGCCAATTTTTCTACTGTTTTGTTATAATCGTCCCAATTAATAATTAATTTATCAGACATTTTATTATTCAGTAATAGCTTATATTTAATTATTCTTCGATTTATATCAAAATTTATAATAAAACAATAAGTCTATATGAAAATCTATGATTGTTTTATGTACTTTGACGAAGAGGTTGTTTTGGATCTAAGACTTAATGTTTTAAATGAATATGTCGATTACTTTATAATTGTTGAGAGTATTTATACACACAAAGGGACAAAGCGTAAAACTAGATTTGATTTAAAAAAATTCCAAAAATTTAAAGATAAAATAATTTACCTTATTTACGATGAGGTGCCGAATGAAATAATGAATATAAATCAAAAAGATAGTGAGGATGAGAAATCAAAAAAATATATACTTAATGCATTGTTTAGAGAAAATGCTCAAAGAAATTATATTTCAAGGGGTCTTGCAGATGCAAATGATGATGATTTAATTATGATTTCAGATGTAGATGAAATTCCAAATTTAGAAAAGCTTAATCTTAATCAAATAGATAATGAAATTATTTTATTCAAACAAGATATGTTCTATTATAAATTCAATTTAAAATTGCCTGACCTTTCATGGTCAGGAACGAAGTGCTGTAGAAAAAAATATTTTAAAAGTCCTCAATGGTTGAGAAATATAAAAGATAGAAAATATCCTTTTTATAGACTAGATACTTTTTTTTCAAAAACGAAATATACAAACATTAAATTCATTGAAAATGGTGGTTGGCATTTTTCGAATATTAAAACTGCAAAAGAAATAGAAAATAAATTAAGATCTTATCTTCATCACAGAGAATTCGAAGTAAACCCATTATCAGAAACTGAAATTGAAAAAATAATCGAAAAGAAACAAGCAATTTATGATCTAAAAGTAGATAAAAGAGTAAACAAAATTGGGAATGGAAGTTTACTAGAAGAATACCCAACTTTAAAATTACCAAAATTTTTACAAAATAATTACGAGAAATTTAAAATATGGATGGCTTGATATGAAAAAGGCTTACTGGGTTTGTATATTTGAAAAAATTAACAATTCCGAAAAATTAAAAGAATATGCAATTAAAGCTAAACCAGCTATTGAAAAGTTTACTGGAAAATTTTTAGCAAGAGGAGGAAAAAGTAGAACAAATGAAGGAATTGACTCACCAAGGGTAGTGGTCGTTGAATTTCCTGATTATGAAACTGCTAAAAAATGTTATGACTCGAAAGAATATCAGCAAGCACATTCTATTTTA
>CVSM01000019.1 GCA_001180065.1 Candidatus Pelagibacter communis | reverse complement strand
AGATGGGGTGTTAAAGAGGGTGAGTTATCTCGAGCGTCAAAAATCATTAATTCTCAATTCTTAAATAGAATCACTAGAGAATATATTGATGATCAAATCTCAGTTGATGAAGCAGTTAAGAAAATTAACGCTGAATTAGCTAAGTTTTAAATTATAAATTTATAAAGAGCGGATAATATTTTATTATCCGCTTTTTATTATGAGTGATTCATTATCAAAATTAGAAAAAAGAACTGCTTACACTTTAGTTTTACCTGCAGTCCTATTAGTTTTTGCCATCGTATTATTTCCTATATTTGCCAATATTTGGATTAGTTTCAAGGACATTGAATTAAAAGATATTAGAATTCCAGAACCTCGGGCAAAGAAAATTGTTAAATCAATTTCAGAAAATCAATCAGAATTAAAAATTATTTATAAATTAAGAAATAGTTCATTAATTCAAGAAATAAGAAATGTTCAGTTTCAAGATAAATTTCCAAAAAATGTTTCACCGATCAATCTTGATACAAGATGTAATTTCCAGTCTAAAAAGGTTGTTTGTAATTTTGGAAATTGGCAGGCAAAATATAGGGAAAATTTTGAGATAACCATACAGAATAAAAATGGTGAAATAATTGATAAAAAAATAATTAAATCTCAAAAACCAATTTTAAGTGGGAAAGCAAATAACCCACTACTGACTACAAATTTTACTTTAGAAAATTTTAAAAAAGTTTTTTATGAAAATAATTTTGTTGAGTTACTTTTAACAACATTTTATTTCACTTTTTTTGGCACAGTAGGTGCTATTATCTTTGGAATTTTAGCAGCACAATTAGTTAACCAAAATATTCAAGGTCGAACATATATGCGTGGTATTCTACTTTTCCCTTATGTAGGCCCTGTAGTTGCTTTAGCTTATACTTGGACTTTACTACTAGATCCAAATAGTGGGACTCTAAATGCATTAT
>CVSM01000018.1 GCA_001180065.1 Candidatus Pelagibacter communis | reverse complement strand
TATAATCTGATTGATTTGAAGCTAAAAAAAGAACAGCATTTGCTATATCTTCAGCCTCCCCTAATCTAGCAGATGGTATTTTTGATATTATAGTTTCTTTAAATTTATCATCAATTTTATCGGTCATGGCTGTTTTAATAAAACCCGGGGATATACAATTTACATTAATGTTTTTCTTTGCATATTCTAACGCTAAACTTTTAGACATTGCAATTATTCCTGCTTTTGAAGCTGTATAGTTCGCTTGACCTAAATTTCCAGTGTGTCCAACTACGGATGTGATGTTGATTATTTTACCTGATTTATTTTTTAACATTTTTTTTATCGCAAATTTACTTAATAAAAAGGATGACGTAAGATTTATATCTATTACTTTTTTCCATTCCTCTAAATTCATTCTAATTGCCAAATTGTCTTGAGTAATTCCAGCATTGTTAACAATACAATCTAAATTTCCTCCTAGATCTTTTGTAGCATTTTCAATAAATTCTTCTATTTTGTCATTTTGTGAAATATCAAATTTTATAATCTTAATTTTATCGAACTTTGTTTTTAATTCGTTTAGTTTTTCTATTTTTGTACCCGTAGCTAATATGTTTGCGTTACTTTCATTTAACTTTTTCACAATAGCATTTCCAATACCACCTGACGCTCCTGTGATAATAATATTTTTATTTGTAAGATCACTCATATTTTTAAATCTTTTATATCATTCTCACTATTAATTGTATTAATTTTAACATCTTTATTTATTCTTTTTACTAAACCAGATAAAACTTTTCCAGGTCCTATTTCGATAAATTGATTAACGCCCCTATTTATCATATATATAACGCTTTCTCTCCATCTTACTCTATTTTCAATTTGATCAACTAGTAATTTTTTTAATTGT
>CVSM01000017.1 GCA_001180065.1 Candidatus Pelagibacter communis | reverse complement strand
TTGTCATGGCGGGAGTCCATTTTATGGCTGAGACAGCGAAATTGATGAGTCCTAACAAAAAAGTTTTATTGCCAGATATGGAAGCTGGCTGTTCTTTATCATCATCCATAACGGGTAAAGATGTTAAATTGCTGAAAGAAAAATATCCAGGAGTTCCTGTAGTTTCTTACGTAAATACATCAGCGGATGTTAAGGCAGAGACTGATGTATGTTGTACTTCGGCCAATGCAGTAAAGATAGTTAAATCATTAGGTGTTAAAAAAGTAATTTTCCTCCCTGACGATTATCTAGCAAAATATGTCGCTTCGCAAACAGATGTTGAAATTATTTCATGGAAAGGGATCTGTATTGTGCATGACCAATTTAATGAAAAAGAAATTATTGATATAAGAAAAAAAAATCCTGGAATTAAAATTATTGCACACCCAGAGTGTCCACCAGAAGTAATCAAAGCAAGTGACTTTGCAGGCTCAACATCAGGTATGATTAACTATGTTAGAGATAATCAACCTAAAAAGGTTATGATGGTTACTGAGTGTTCAATGAGTGACAATATTCAAGTAGAAAATCCTAATGTAGAATTTATTAGACCATGTAATATGTGCCCTCATATGAAAAAAATTACCTTGCCAAAGATTCTTGATTGTTTAGAAAATGAGACTGGAGAAATTTTAATGGATAAAGAAACCATTAGCAAAGCTAGACTCTCAGTAGAAAAAATGGTGGCTATTGGTAGATAGTTTTTTGTGTCTCAAGTTAAATTAAGGAAAAATTTTGTTAAAGATCTAGTTAAACTTGCATTAACTGAAGATTTATATCCTCATGGAGATGTAACTTCTAGATTATTAAATGATAACAAGATTATAACTGCAAAATTAATATCAAATCAAAAAGCAGTTGTGGCAGGTCTATTATTTGCAAAACAAACTTTTCATCAAGTAAATAAAAAAACTAAATTTATAATCAAAAAAAAAGATGGATCGTTGGTTGAAAAAAATTCATTGATTGCAATAATTAAAGGTAACGTTCGCTCTGTATTAATCGCAGAAAGAGTTGCTTTAAATTTTTTGTCTCATATTTCAGGTATAGCCACTAAAACAAATCATTTTGTAAAACAAGCAGGAAAAAAATGTAAAATTTGCTGTACTAGAAAAACTTTACCAAATTATAGAGTCATTCAAAAATATGCTGTCAGGTTAGGAGGTGGGACTAACCATAGATTTAATTTAAGTGATGAATTTTTGATTAAGGATAATCATATTGCCGGCTCAAGTTTAAAAGAATTAGTTTCATTGGCTATAAAAAATAAGAGAGGGAAAAAAATTACTGTTGAGGTAGATAATTTAAAACAATTAAAAAAAATAATAGGGCTTAAATTTAATACTGTTTTGTTTGATAATATGAGTATTAAAAATATAAGAGCAGGTGTTAAGTTAGCAAAAAAATTTTATGAAACTGAAGCTTCAGGAAATATCAATCTTAAAACTGTTAAATCAATAGCTGCAACCGGGGTAAATAGAATCTCTGTTGGAAGCATTACCCATAGCGCTCCAGCTATTGATTATAAATTAGAAATTAATTAATAAACTTAGAAAGATTAGGCTTAAAATAATTTGGACCCTTCATAACCTTTCCCTGTTCATTATAAATAGGTTTTCCATTTTCGTCTAATTTACTCATGTTTGAATTTTGAACCTCTTGAAAACATTTATCTAAATTAATGCCAAATGCATGCCCTGCTCCATATGTAACGTAAAGAATATCAGTCAATGCGTCAGCTACCTCCAATAAATCTTTATTATTCATTGCCTCTGTAAGTTCAGTAAGTTCCTCTTTAATTAAATCCAGCCTAAGTTTATTAATCTTATCTGTGCTAAAAGAAGGTTTTGTTTTGACTTCTTGGCCAAAAGTTTTCATGAAAGTTCCTACTTTATCGAAATTTGTCATTTTGCTCCTGTAAGTTTAAATAAAATTAATATATATCTATTGTATATACTTTGAAAAAATATTCATGAAATTTAGAAAAGAATTCGATAGCATTGGAAAAATCAGTGTTCCAGATGATAAATATTGGGGTGCATCAACTCAAAGATCAAAAAAATATTTTGATATTGGTGAATTTTTAGTAAGACCGATTCTTATAAAATCAATAGCGATAATAAAAAAAGCTGCTGCGATTGTTCATGAAAAAGAAAAACAAATTTTACCAAACATATCTAAGGCAATCATAAAGGCATCAAATGAAGTGATATCTGGAAAATTAAATGAACATTTCCCTCTAAAGGTTTGGCAGACTGGATCTGGAACCCAAACAAATATGAATGTAAATGAAGTTATAGCGAATAGAGCTATTGAAATTTTGGGTGGAAAAAAAGGTTCAAAAAAACCAGTTCACCCAAACGATCATGTAAATAAATCTCAATCTACTAATGATGTTTTCCCAACTGCAATGCATATTGCAATTGCAATTGAAAGTAAAGATAAGCTTTTACCAGCTCTTGAATTATTAAATAAAGAATTAAAAAAGAAAGTTTCTAAATTTAAGAATATCGTAAAAGTTGGAAGAACACATTTACAAGATGCAACTCCATTGTCTTTAGGTCAAGAATTTTCTGGATATCAATCACAATTACAGGATTGTATTAAAAGAATCAAAAATGCATTGAATGAAATTTATTTATTAGCACAAGGTGGAACTGCTGTGGGCACTGGAATAAATAGTAAAAAAGGTTTTGATAAAAAAATTATTAATGAAATTAAAAAAATTACTAAGCTACC
>CVSM01000016.1 GCA_001180065.1 Candidatus Pelagibacter communis | reverse complement strand
TTGATGACAAATTTGATTTTAGATATTGGTTGTGGTGGAGGACTTTTGTCAGAGCCGATGTGTAGATTAGGTGCTGAGGTAGTTGGAATAGACGCATCAAGTAAAAATGTTAAAGTAGCAGAATTACATGCAAAAAAGAATAATTTAAACATAAAGTATTTTTGTTCCTCTCCAGAAAATTTAAAAACCAAAGATAAATTTGATGTAATACTTAATATGGAAATTATTGAACATGTAGAAAATGTAAATTTTTTTCTTGAGTCATGTTCAAAACTTTTAAAAAAAAATGGAATAATGTTTGTCGCTACTCTTAATAAAACTTTAAAATCATATTTATTTGCAATAGTGGGCGCTGAATATATTTTACGTTGGCTACCTATTGGGACTCATGAATGGGAGAAATTTGTTAAACCTACAGATTTAACAAATTTATTAAAAAAAAATAACTTCAGTTTAGACTCTCTAGATGGTATGAAATTTAATATTCTTAAAGATGAATGGAAGTTAAGTTCTGATAAATCAGTCAATTACATTGGAAAATTTATAAAAAACTAATTATTTTTATCTTCTATCCAAGGAATAGTTTCAGTAACTATACCTTCATCATTCAGCTCTTTAATTTCATCGTTTGTTGCAGTTCCAAAAATTCCTTTATTTTTTTTCTTCTTATTGTAATGAATAGATCTTGCTTCATAGACAAAATTTTTTCCAACATATTCAAAATTATTTTTTATAAATTTTTGATACTCTTTTATCTTTTTATTAATTTCCTTAATTTTTAATTCTTTTTTCCCTAGATTTTCTCCATTTGAATTACTAATAAAGTTTGGCGCCATTAACGTTTTTTCAACATCTTTCGAATTACATAAATGACAATTTAAAAATTTTTTTTTCTTGAGCCTTTCAAATTCTTTCGATGAAGCAAACCAGCTATCAAATTTTGAGTCACAGTTTTTACAAATAAGTCTATACTTTATCATTACTTTTATTTAATAGTAATTTTTGAATATTCAATATACTTTAACTTCTGTAGTCTGCATTAATTTCTATATATTTTTTAGTAAAATCCATTGTATAAGCTGTAAAATTTTTCGAACCCTTTGAGATATTCACCGTTATTTCAATATTGTCATTTTTCATGTAATCAGAAGCATCTTTCTCATTATAATTGATACTGAGTTTTCCATTTTGAATAATATTTATTTCTCCAAATTTTATTGATAAGTTTTCTATATTAATTGGAACATTAGCTTTACCTATTGCCATGATTATTCTTCCCCAGTTTGGGTCTTCTCCTGCAATAGCAGTTTTTATTAACGGTGAATTTGCAATTGAGAAAGCAATTTTTTTTGCATCATTTTCATTTTTACAATTTTGAACTTTAATAGTTATAAAT
>CVSM01000015.1 GCA_001180065.1 Candidatus Pelagibacter communis | reverse complement strand
TGCAAATAATGAAAAGAGTAGCAACAATAGCTGTCGCTTTTGTCATAAAATTTCCTGCTGATCTAGAAAACATGAAATTTTCCTGTGAAACTCCAATTCCTAAAGCACCACCCTCAGATTTTTGCATCAAAACAAGTAAAACTAAAATTAATGCAAATACTATATTTAGGATTAATAAAATATTTTCCATGACGGTTAATTATATGTTTTTTTGATTATATCAATAAATTTTTTTGGATCCTGAGATGCTCCACCGATCATGTAGCCATCTATATTATTGATCAAATTTAATAAATTGATATTTTTTGGGTTTACTGATCCACCATAAAGAACTTTATAATTTTTAGCTTTTTTCTTAATAAAATTTATCGTTTCGAATAATTCTTTTTTTTTTGGAATTAAACCAGATCCAATCGACCATATTGGCTCATAAGCTATAATAATATTCTTGTTATTCTTAATTTTATTTAAACCAAGTGTAATTTGTTTACTTAATAATTTTTTTGTCTTTTTAGTTTTTTTTTCTTTTAGTGTTTCACCAATACAAAATATAACTTTAAGTCCTGATTTTAAAGCAGATTTAATCTTATTATTTATTAATTTATCTGTTTCACCTTCTTTTCTATTTTCTGAATGACCAATAATAACATATGTTGCACCGACACTTTTTAACATTTTAGCATTTATTGATCCTGTGAAGGCACCATAATTTTGATTTTCATGACAATTTTGAGCCCCTATTTGAATTTGAGTTTTTTTAAATTTTTTAGTCATTGGATTAATAAGAGTGGTAGGAGGACAATAAATTATTTTAGAATATGTATTTTTTTTAAAGTTTTTGAAAAATTTAATAAATTTATCTAAAGATTTTAGCGAGTTTAAGCTGCCAAACATTTTCCAATTAGCAATAAAATACATATATTTATTTGTCATCTGGTATATTTTAATCTATAGGTTTGCTTTTTATAGTTCAATAAATTTATAAAGTAATGATAAGTAGTTTTAGAAATTTTGCAAAAACCAGATTTGCTGGCGTACTAGTTTTTATCATGATTATACCTTTTGTGTTTTGGGGTATGGGAAGTATGTTTAGTAGTGGTAATACTAACACGGTAGCAAAAATTAACAAAAAAAATATTTCTACAGAGGACTTTATAGATTATTTGAATACCTCAAATATACCTCAAGAAACTATAAGAAAAAATTTAGATAAAGGTATCTTGGAGGAGTTATTATCAGGACTAGTTTCAAGAACCTTGTTAGAAATGGAAGTTTTGAATTATGATTTAATTATTTCAGAAAAAATATTACTAAAAAAAATAAAGGAAAATGAGAATTTTCTTGATGATAATCAAAATTTTCAAAGAACAAAATATGAAAAATTTTTATTAGAAAATAATATAACTGCTCCATCATTTGAGCTTAGACTCAGGGGGAGAGAGCTTCAAAAAAATTTATTCGATTATATTGGTGCTGGAATAGTATCTCCTCAATTTTTAATAAAAAAACTATATGAAGAAGAAAATAGGAAATTAGAGATAGACTATATTAATTTAAATGATTTTTATAAGAAAAAAGATAGTTTTACAGAAAAAGATATAAAAAAATTTTTAGATGAAAATAATAATGATTTGAAAGTAGAATATCTTGATTTTAATTATTCCATAATAAATCCTAAAAATTTAACTGGTGTAGATGAATTTAATCAGGCTTTCTTCGATAAAATTGACCAAATAGAAATTGATATTTCAAATGAACTTCCTTTTGAATCTATTATTACAAACTTTAATTTGAATTCTAAAAAAATTAAAGATTTTAGATTTACTTATGATAAGAGCGATATAGAAAAAAAAATATTTGAGGCAAGAAATATTGAATTTGATATCATTGAATTTAAAGATGATTATATTCTTTATAAAATAATAAAATCAGAAAAACGTTCTCCCGACTTGGACGATTTAGACCTAAGGGGAGAGATTTTGGGACTAATGTATGAAAAAAATAAGTATGAATATAATAAAGATTTAATAAAAAAAATTGATGAAAAAAATTTCAATAATGAAAGTTTTGAAGAAATGGGAAACAATAATATTAAAACTATATTATTAAATTCTATCAAAGATAATAATAAATTTGACATTAACGCTGTAGAACTTCTGTACTCATTACCTCTAAATTCTTTTACTCTTATAAATGATGAGATGAGCAATATTTATTTGGCTAAAATAAAGAACTTTCAGAATGAGATAATGGTAAATAAAGATAAATTAAATGATTATTCTGTCAAACAAAATTCAAACCTGAAGAATAATATGTTAAAAACTTATGATCTTTATCTTAATAGTAGATATGATGTAAAATTAAATCAAAAAACAATAGAACGCGTTAAAAACTTTTTTCAATGAACCTAAATCGAAGCTTCGAAAATTTTAAGTTTCGACATAGAAGCAATAAAAATCAAATCCTATATACCTCAAAAAAAATTAAAGAAGATGTAGAAATTTTAAATTTAATAGATAATTTTTTAAGTGAAAAAAATAGCTTTATATTTGAGTCAGTTGAAAAAGGTAAGATAAAAGGAAGATATACTATATTTGGTAAAAATCCTGATAAGATATGGGAATTCAAAGATAAAGATTCTTATTTAATTCAAAATGAAAAAAAAATTAAACTTAAAGATAAGCCCGAAAATTTAATTGAGAAAATCATTGAGGAGTTTAAATTTGAAACTCCTAAGAGTTTACCGAAAATTTGTTCTTTAATTTCAGGATATTTTTCTTACGATTCTATTAGATATATAGAGAAAATCCCGAACAAATGTAAGGATGATCTTAAAATACCGGACGTAAGACTTCTTCGACCAAGAACACTTATAATTCACGATAATTTAAAAAAAGAAATATTCTACATTAGAAATATCTATAAAGATGAAAAAATTAAAGATTATAAAAAAAAATATAACGAAGTAAGATCAGAACTCTTTAGATTGTTAATTCAATCATCAATTAAGAGTACAGATGACAACACTGAATTAAGATCAAAAAATATTAAGGTTAAATCAAATACTTCTAAAAAAAGATTCTTACAAATGATTAATAAAGCGAAAAGATATATAAAATTAGGAGATATATTTCAGGTAGTTTTAAGTCAAAGGTTTGAAGCTAAATTAACAAAAAAACCAATTGATATTTATAAAAAACTTAGAGTGACTAATCCATCGCCTTTCATGTTTTATTTCAATTTTAGTGACTTTCAAATTATTGGCGCAAGCCCAGAAATACTAGTAAGATTGAGGGATAATAAAATTACTGTAAGACCAATCGCTGGAACCAGACCAAGAGGTAAGACATTGAGAGAAGACCTTTTTTATGAAAAAGATCTTCTTAAAGATAAAAAGGAACTTTCAGAACACTTAATGCTATTGGATTTAGGAAGAAATGATGCCGGTAAAGTTTCAAAAATTAATACGGTAAAAGTAACTGAGAGTTTTATTATTGAGAGATATTCCCATGTAATGCATATAGTATCAAATGTAGTTGGTGAATATAATAAGAAATTTTCAAAATTTAAATCACTTTTAGCTGGTTTCCCAGCAGGTACTGTCTCAGGAGCACCAAAAATAAGAGCTATGGAAATAATTGATGAATTAGAAACAAATAAGAGAAAAGTTTATGCTGGTGGTATTGGCTATTTTTCAGCAAACGGAGAATTTGATACATGCATAGCTTTAAGAACAGCAGTAGCTAAAAAAGACAAATTTTATGTTCAAGCTGGTGCAGGAATTGTAGCTGATAGCAAACCATTAAAAGAGTATGAGGAAACTGTTAATAAGGCAAAAGCTTTAATTAATGCTTTAAAATGAAAAAAATAATTCTTATAGATAATTACGATAGTTTCACTTTTAATCTTTATCATTACTTATCTTCATTAAAAGTTAAGGTTGATGTAATTAGAAATGATCAGATTACATCTAATGAGATATTAAAAAGAAAATATAATAAAATCGTAATCTCACCAGGCCCAGGTAATCCTCATCAATCAGGTAATTGTTTAAAAATAGTAAAATCTTTATATAAAAAAATTCCAATTCTTGGTGTTTGTCTTGGTCACCAAATTATAGGACAGGTATTTGGTTCTAAAATTATTCAAGCTAAAAAGCTAATGCATGGTAAAACAAGTAAAATTATATCAAAAAAAATAGGAATTTTAAGAAATCTTCCTAAATCATTTGAAGCAACACGGTATCACAGCTTAATTATTGATAAAAAAACACTATCAAAACATCTTGAAATCACAGCTGAGAGCAAAGATGGTTTAGTTATGGGTGTTCAACATAAAAAATATGATGTTCATGGAGTGCAATTTCACCCTGAAAGTATTAAAACTAAATTAGGTATTAAAATTTTGAAAAATTTTATTACAATTTGAAATAAATGAAACAATTCATAGATAAGATTAAAAATAAAGAAGATCTCTCTTTTGAGGAAAGTAAAGCAGCTTTTGAATTATTGATGGAGGGTGAGGCCAATGATCAGGAAATATATGAATTTTTAACACTTTTATCTGCTAAAGGTGAAGTTTCAAATGAGATCGCTGGAGGTGTTTACGTTTTAAGAAATAAATCAAAAAGAGTTAATGTGCAAAATTGTGTCGATACATGTGGTACAGGTGGTGATGGAATGAATACACTAAATATATCAACAGCATCTGCGTTATTACTTGCAAGTATGGGTGTTAAAGTAGCAAAACATGGAAATAAAGCAGTATCTTCTAAATGTGGATCTGGAGATGTTTTGGAGGCATTAAATATAAAAATCAATTTAGAGCCAAAAGATATTGAGGCACAAATTAAAAAAAATAATTTTGGTTTTATGTTTGCGCCAAACTATCATAGTGCAATGAAATACGTTGGGCCTACTAGAAAAAAAATTGGGAAAAGAACAATTTTTAATATGATTGGTCCCTTAAGCAGTCCAGCTTTAGTAAAAAGACAGGTGGTTGGTGTCTTTGATAAAAAACTTTTAAGAATATTTGCAAACGCTTTAAATAACTTGGATATTAAATTTGCATGGATTGTAAATAGCGAAGATGGCTTAGATGAAATTTCGCCGTATGCTAAAACAAATGTTATTCAATTAAAAGATAATGAGATTTCTGAAATTGTTATTGATCCAAAAAAATTAAATATTAATGCAGATAAATTTGAAAATCTTGTTGGTGATGATGCAAAATTTAATGCAGAAAAAATGATTAATATATTTAAAGGTGAGGATAATGATTTTTCTAAAGCAGTATGCCTAAATGCTGCAGCTGGATTAATTGTTAATGAGTCTTATGAAGAGTTTACCGAAGCGTATAAAAATGCAAGAGAGCATATTTTGTCAAATAAAGTTATCGAACATTTGGAATTAATTCAAAATGCCTGAAAATGTTCTTGAAAAAATAATTAAAAAAAAAATAGAAAAAATAGAAAATTCTAAAAAAAGTATTTCAATAGGCTCATTAAACGAATTAATAGAGAAAAATAAAACTTTTATTAATTTTAAAGAAAATATTGAAAAAAATATTAAGGAAAACAAATTTTCAATTATTGCTGAGATCAAAAAAGCTAGTCCTTCTGCAGGCGTAATTATAAATGATTATGACCCCGTTAAAATAGCTAGTATATATCATGAAAATAAAGCTACTTGTTTATCGGTTTTGACTGAGGAAGACTTTTTTTTAGGAGATTTAACACATATAAGCAAAATTAAACAAAATATTAAATTACCAATTCTTTGTAAGGACTTTTTTGTAGATAAATTTCAAATTCCATTAGCAAAAAGTCATGGAGCAGATGCAATATTAATTATATTAGCTGGTGTAAGTGAAAATCTTGCGAATGAATTATATGAAGAAGCACTTAAATTAAATATGTCTGTTATAGTTGAGGTACATACAGTTGAGGAAGCAAAACAAGCTTTAAAATTTAAAGAAGCATTAATTGGTATCAATAATAGGAATTTAAAAACTCTTAAAACGGATATAATTACAACCTATGATATCCATGATGTTTTAGTTAATCATAAAGGTCCATTAATTTCTGAAAGCGGAATTAAAACAAAAGATGAACTAATAGAACTTTCAAATAAAACCTCTATTAAAACTTTTCTAATTGGTGAATCACTTTTAAAGAATTTAGAGAATAATTCTATTTTTTCGGTTCTTTAGTCAAATAATTCCCTATTTTATTAGCTTTTTTACTATTGTGAATTGAAGAGAACTTTTGTAGAACAGATTTTGTACGATATTTGTTCTTATGCTAACAAAAAAACAAAAAAACCTACTTTTATTTATCAACAAGAAGTTGAGAAGCTCTGGTGTTTCTCCATCTTATGAAGAAATGAAAGCTTCATTAAACCTTAAATCTAAGTCAGGAATTCATAGACTTATAAGTGCATTAGAGGAAAGAGGTTTTATTAAAAGACTTGCTCATAAAGCAAGAGCATTAGAAGTAATTAAACTGCCTGAAACGGCTTCTGCGAACGATATTTATAACAGTTTTTCGCCAAGTGTTATTAAGGGTGGTTTAGATGAGGAAAATTTATCATCAAATGAGGCAGAAGTACCAGTTTTAGGAAAAATTGCTGCTGGAACACCTGTTGAAGCTATTCAAAATGAGGTTTCAAGAATACCCTTGCCAAACAATTTAGAGAAAAATGGAGATTATTTTGGTTTAAAAGTTCAAGGGGACTCAATGATTGAAGCTGGAATTCATGAAGGTGACACAGTAATTATTAAAAGAACAGATACAGCTGATAATGGAAAAATTGTTGTTGCTCTAATTGACGAGCATGAAGCAATGTTAAAACGAATTAGAAAAAAAGGTAAAGTTGTTGCTTTAGAAAGTGCCAACAAAAATTATGAAACTAAAATATTTGGACCTGATAGAGTAAAAGTTCAGGGTGTATTAGTATCTTTATATAGAAACTTCTAAAAAAATAGTCTAAACCATTTCAATGAAAAAAGTAGCAACTAGATTTGCTCCCTCGCCTACTGGTGCATTGCATATTGGTGGCGTTAGAACAGCTCTATTTAATTGGTTATATTCAAAAAATCATAATGGTAAATTTTATTTAAGGGTGGAAGATACAGACAAAGAAAGATCAAAAGATGAATATAAAGAACAAATAATCCAATCTCTTAAATGGATTGGTATCAATTATGATGGAGAAGAATATATTCAATCAGAAAAAGTAAATGATCATATAAAGATTGTAAATGAGCTACTTAAAAACGGTCATGCATATAAATGTTATTGTTCAAGTGAAGAAATAGAAGAACAAAAAAAGAGAGCAAGGCAAAAAAAAATTCCTTATATTTATGATAGAAAATGGAGAGATAAAAAAGAATCTGATGCTCCAAAAAATATCAAACCTGTTATTAGATTTAAAAGTAAGATTAATGGAACATCAGTATTGAAAGATTTAGTTCAAGGTGATGTAGAAATTGAAAATAATACAATTGAAGATTTTATAATTTTAAGAAACGATGGAACCCCTACGTATAATTTATCAGCATCTGTAGATGATCACCTAATGAAGATGACACATATTATTAGAGGTGATGATCATAAAATCAACACCTTTAAACAAATACAAATTTATCAAGCCATGAATTGGGAATTGCCCTCATTTGCTCATATACCGTTGATACATACAATAGAAGGAAAGAAACTATCAAAGCGAGATCAGGCTTCTACATTAGATGATTACTCCAAAATTGGAATTATGCCTGATGCTCTTAGAAATTATCTTTTAAGATTAGGCTGGTCTTACAAAGATAAAGAAATATTTACATTAGACGAAAGTATAAAATTTTTTAATTTAGAGGGTATTGGAAAATCTCCTTCTAAACTTGATATGAGTAGAATTCTGTCAATGAATGAGCACTATATTAAGAATATAGACGAAAGTGATTTATTCAATCAATTAACAGAATATTGCAAATTATATAAAAGTGAAATCAAGTCTGTTAAAAAAGAAAAGATCAAAAAATCACTCACTTTCTTGAAAAATAAGGCAAAAACCTTGGAAGATATATTTAATAATGGACAATATATTATAAGAGATGAGGTCAATTTTAATAAGGATGATGTTAAATTAATTGATGATAAAGCAATAAAAGTAATTTCCGATTTTAATGCTCAATTTGAAAAAATAGATATGCCTTCTCGAGAAATTTTGGAACCAATAGTTAATGGGCTCATAAAATCTCACAATACAAATTTTAAGGGTGTTGGACAACCATTAAGGATTGCACTAACAGGTTCGAAGTTTGGACCTGGTATATATGATATAATTTTGTCTTTAGGAAAAGAGGAAGTTAAAAAACGACTAAGTGCTAAGATAGCTTGAAACTACTGCTGAAGCTTCTGATGATGAAGAAGTTTTAGATTTGATCTCCTTTAAAGTATTATTCACATCAAGAATTTGTTTTTTCATAAGTTCAGGGTTTTTTAAAAAGTATACTACAGATCTAAAAATTTCTTTTGAATTGCATTCTTTTTGAATTAATTCTGGAATTATTTCTTTTTGGTTAATTATATTAATTATATTTGCGAATTTGGTCTTAACTAAAAACTTTACAATAAAAAAATTTATAAAATTCATTTTATATATTATTATAGACGGAACTTTTGCATTACAGATTTCAAGAGAAACAGTTCCAGATTTAGCCACAGCAAACACTGAACTTGATAATATTTGTGATTTTATTTTTTCGTCTGATATCACCTCAACATTATTAAAGTTTATTTTCTTAATTTCATATTTGATTAAATCTATGTTTTGATCAGTTGCATGAAAAATAAAATTGTATTCATTAAATTTTTCATTCATCAATTTAATAAAATCTATTAAGATTGGTAAAAGAATGTTCGTTTCAGATGTTCGGCTTCCAGCAAATAAAGATATAATTTTTTTATTTTCATCAATTATATTTGATAAATTTGTTTTAACATTTTCTTTATTTTCAAGTAAAGGATGACCAACAAAAGTATTCTGAATATTTTCTTTATCAAAATATTTTTTTTCAAAATTGAATAATAACAAAACATGGTCCAAAAACTTTTTAAATTTTTTAACCCTACCCTCTCTCCATACCCATACTTGTGGTGCAACATAATGTATAGTTTTAATCTTAGGATTTATATCTTTTACTTTTTCAGCTACTCGTAAGGTAAAATCTGGGCTATCTACACTAAAAAGAATATCAGGATTAAATTCAATTATTTCATTTACAGTCTTATTTATTTTGCTTCTGATTTTAAATAAATTTAGAAAAACACTAGTAAAGCCTATGTAAGTTATTTCTTTTAGATCATATATTGATTTAACCCCAAGTTTTTTTAAATGGTAACCTCCAACACTTAAATATTCTATATCTGAATGATTTTGTTGAAGTTTAGTAATTACTGTTGATGCTAATTTATCTCCTGAAGGTTCACCAGTTAATATAAAAATTTTTTTCATTTCACCGAGATGAACATTTTATTTTTATTAGCAAAGCTAATACATTTATTTTTATCTAAAAATACATGTTGTTTACTTTTTACAACAATACCTTTTAATCCAGCTGTCTTGCTTTGTTTAAAAGTTTCTAATCCAATCGTAGGTAAATCAACTCTAAGATCTTGTTTCTTTTTTGGAAACTTAACCAAAACACCATGGTTTCGAAATTTTTTACTTTTACTTTTTTCAAGTAATTTTTTTGTTCCTCCTTTTCCCTCTATAAAGACTACTTTTTTATTTCTAACCACTACACCTTGGCTATAATTATACTGTTTTAAATTATTTAACGTTTTAATCGCCTTTTTAATGTCTGATTGATCTTTGTTGTTAGGCTTAATTTTTGAATAATTACCTTTTTTAAAGGTTAACTCTGGATTAAATCTTAGAGAATTTTCAGTTTTTATCTTATTTTGAGCTAATATTTTTATAATTTCTCTCAAAATTGCAGCATCACCAAGCTTAGATGCTTTGATGATTCTTGGAATATAATAAATTCCTTTAAAATCTAACTTTAATTTAGAGAAATTTGGTTTATTAACTTTGCCTGCAAATAAAACTTTTTTACAGTTATTTACCTTAAGAATATTAATTATTTTACCAAATTGACCCATAGAAACTAAATAAGATTTACTATCTTTTTTAAATTTCTTTGATTTTGATAAATCTATTATTAAGTACTTTATTTTTCTTTTCTTAATAGTTTTGAGTATTTTGCTTGGAAAATCTGTATCACCAAAAATTAATCCTATCATCTTATGAAAATGGGGTACAAATAGACCTTTTTTTATCTTTGGTAATAAATTCTATCACTTCTTTAACTAATGGATTTTCATGAAATGAACCATTTAATTTACTTATATTTTCATTGATATTTTTGGTTGCAAAAATTTCCTTATAAGCCTCACTTAACCCTAAAATATCTTTATTTTCAAATTTTGCTCTTCTCAACCCTATTAAATTCAATCCTTGTAATGAATTTCTATTCCCTGTTGATAATCCATAAGGAATTACATCGTGCAATACTCCTGTCATTCCTCCAATCATTGCCATTTTACCGATTCTGGTAAACTGTTGAACAGCAGAATTTCCACCTATAACTACGTTATCTTCAATAATAGCGTGACCTCCTAAGGGTACATTATTTGCTATAATAACGTTATTACCTACCTGACAATCATGCGCTATATGAGATGAAATCATAAATAAACAATTATTTCCAATAACAGTCTTACCTCCACCACCAATTGTTCCAGGATTTATAGTTACATATTCTCTTATTTTATTATTATCACCAATAACTAAACTTGTTTCTTCTCCATTATATTTCAAGTCTTGAGGATCATTGATTGAAGCAAATGGATAAATCTTATTTCCTTTTCCAATTTTGGTATTTCCAGTAATGCTTACATGAGATTGAATTTCTGTATTCTCTCCAATTTCTACATTACAACCAATAACAGAATATGCTCCAATCTTGACGCTCGAATGAATTTTTGCATCTTTATTTATTATGGCTGTTTTATCTATCATTTATTTTCTCTAATAAAATTTTTTAAATCTTTTGCTGGATAACCCATTACTTTTGAGTTATCGGGAATATTTTTTATAACTCCACTACCTCCACCTATTTGTACATTATTACCAATCTTAAGATGACCAGAAATACCTGCCTGACCTCCAATCATAACATTATTACCTATAGTAGAGCTTCCAGCAAAACCGACTTGTCCTGCAATAATACAATTTTCACCAATTTTAACATTATGAGCTATATGTATTTGATTATCTAAAAATGTATTTTTTCCAATAATAGTATTTGATAATGAACCTCTATCAATAGTAGAACTGCAGCCTATTTCTACATTATCTTCAATTATTACGATACCTATTTGAGGATACCTAAAGTTATTATCTTTATTTGGAAAAAAACCAAAACCTTTTTTTCCAATCACACAACCATCTAAAATGTGAACATTGTTTTTGATAAAAGAATTTCTAATTATTACATTTGATCCTATTGAACAATTATCACCTATTATTACATTTTTTTCTATAATTGAATTATGACCAATTAAACAGTTAGAGCCTATTTTTACATTTTCACCGATTAGAACATTTTTTCCAAATTTAACTTTTGTTTTTAATTCTGTATCATCAATATTTTCTACAGTGTTATCAAAATCGTCAGAAATAGAATCTGGATAAAAAACTTTAGTTATTTGAGCTGTATGTAGTAGAACTTTATCAGAAATTATAGCCTTACAAGTATTTGGTAAAAACGACTGAAAATTATCAGACGTTATACAATAAGATGCTTTAGTATTTTTTGCTAATTCAGAATATTTTTTTGAATGTAAAAAAGTTATTTCATTTTTTTGTGAGGAATTAAGATCTTTAATATCACTAATCTTATCATCAGAAAAATTATTATCTTTTAAATTAATAGCCTCTAATAGATAATTTAAATTATGGGGTCCAGTATTTTTAAAAAATGGATTAGTCATTAATAAGTTTAATATCAAAACTTATTTTAAAAGCTTATCAAGATTTATTGCTAATTATTTCCTATCAACAATTGTAGCAGACCATTGAGCATCAGCCATTTTTTTACCTTCAACAAAAGCTTCACCTTTATATTTCCACACTCTACCATGAGATCTGATGGCTTCTATTTTTAATTCTAATATACAATCAGGAATTACAGGATTTCTAAATCTCGCTTTTTCAACACTCATTAAGAAAACAAGTTTATTTTCATAAGTTTTTTTATCTATTCCATGAGCAGTTAAAGCTGCTGCTGCTTGACCAAAGGCCTCAACAATTAAAACTCCAGGCATTACAGGTTGATCTGGAAAATGACCTTGAACATAAAAACCATCCTTTTTTACATTCATGATAGCTGTAGCAGATTTAAGTTTTTTAATGTCTCTCAATTCATCAATCAAAAGCATTGGTTCTCTATGGGGGAGTAAATTAATTATTTCAGATTTATCTAATTTCATTTTTATTTTACAGTAATTTTTTTTATATTATCATTAAATAAATTAAGAACTTCTCTAGTAGCATCTAGATCAGTCTTTCCAATTAAGATATTTTCTTTTTTTAATATCATACTAATTGAATTTTTTTTTGAATAGTCCTCTAAAATTTTATTTAAATCCTTTGAAAATTCAATCCTAACTTTTGTTTTGAAGTTATTCAAATCTTTATTCTTTTTTTTAATGATTGAATTATATTCATTTAAATTTTTTTCAAGTTCAACAAACTTTTTTTTATATTCTTCTTCTGATAAAACATTTTTCTGTGTCAAAAGAGTTTTTTTTTTCGTATCAATTTTTTTTTGATATTCAATAAGTTCAGAATTTATTTTTTTATTTTTCTTGTTTATTTCTTTATTAATTTTCTTTCCTGCATCAGAATTGTTAAAAATATAATTAATATCAATAAAAGCTATCTTTTCTTGACTATATGTATTACTTAAAACAAATAAATTAAAAAAAAAAATAATAGTAAGTATGTTCTTTATCATTAGAATGTAGTCCCTAGATTAAATCTAAAAGACTCTGTTTCATCAGTTGATGCCTTAGAAATAGGATGTGTTAATGAAAAAGATAATGGGCCAATTGGTGTTAGTAAATCTAATGCTAGACCTGTTGAACTTCTAATTTTACTAGAGTCATCTATCGCACTATCATAATCAACACCCCAAACATTCCCAAAATCTATAAAATAAGAAAAATCAACATTTTCAACTGTGCTGAACAAACCAGGTAGATTAGTGGAAAGATTTAATGTAGAAACATAATTTCCTCCTATATAGTCAGTATTTTCAACTGGTCCGACTTTTCCTTTTGCGAAACCTCTTAATCTATTATAGGGCATATAAGCTCTTTTAGAAATTCTCACGTCTGAACCATCTATGGAGTTAACTGCCTTAAAATATAAGCTCGCTTTTCCAATTAAATCTGAAGACCTATTAAGAGTTTTGTATTTTGTATAGACTAAAGTATTTGATATTTCATTATTTCCAGAAACAATAGGTAAATTTTGGTAGAAAGTTGTTTTGCTCCCTGATGAAGCTTTATAAGTTGAGTCTCTTAGATCATAAATTAACCCATAATTAAAATAGAAATCTTCATAATTTCCTTCTTGTTTTTTTAAAGAACTAGAGGCTGTTTGATTAGTTTCAAGATCTTCCAAAGAAAAATCTATTTCTGGACTAAAAAATAAGTTTTCATATTGTTCATATGTTGTACCAAAACTAAAACCCGTATTTGATACCTTATAACCATAGTCTTTTAGATTATCTTTAGTGGATGATTTCACACTAGTAAATAAAGTGTTATCTGTATACGCAAAGTTTGGTTTTGAATAAACAAATTGTCCTTTTATGGCGGATTCGGAAATTTCTAAGTTAGTATTTAAATTTATACCTTTTCCTAAAAAATTTTTTTCTTTAATTCCACCACCAATAGTTGTACCACCTGTTCCTGCTCCTGCTCCTAGAGTAATTTCACCAGTTGGTTGTTCTTCAACAGTTAAATTCACTACCTTCAAACTATCTTGAGATCCATCAATTATATCAGTATCAACAGATTTAAAAATTCCCATTGATTTGATATTATCTATCGACTTGTTAAAAAGAAGTTCATTAAAGGGATCTCCTTCATCAACAATTAACTTATTTCTTATGATTTCCTCAATTGTTTGAAAGTTACCAAGTATATTAATTCGTTCTACATAAAATTTTTTAGACTCTGTAATATCAAATGAAAAATTTATTTTATTATCTTGAATTATCTCCTCATTTACATTTGCATCAATGAAATCATACAATCTTAAAGAAGCTATTTTATCTATCTCTTCTAAAATTAAATTAATTCTATCTAAAGAATATCTCTTGTTTTTTAACTTTTTGAAAATTTTATCAATTTTAGTGAAATCTTTTTTATCATAATCTGGAGGTAAATTAAGTGATAAATTATTAAAAAAATATTTCTTACCTGCATTGATGTTAAAGACAAGTTTGAATGATTGTTTATCATTTAATTCAGCAAAAGAATTCACTATTTCAACATTATAATAACCTTGGTTCAAATAATAATTTCTTAATAATCGTTTATCTAAATTTATTAATGACTTATTTAAGTAAACTTTTTTTGAAATAAATTTCCAAAATTTATGTTCTTCTGATGCAATTACTTCAAGTAATTTTTTATCTTTAATCTTTTTATCTCCGATAAAAATAATATCTTTAATTCTAGCTCTTTCTCCTTGGTCAATTTCAATTTTAAGTTTTACTGAATTTAAATCATTATTTTCTATTAATGAAGGAATAACTTCAGCAAAATAAAAACCATTAGATTTAAGAATATTTTTTATTAAATTTATATCTGAAGTTAATTGATTTTCTGTATAAGACATTCTATTTTTAAGACTTATTCTTTCATAAATATTTTCTAAAAAAGATTTATTTTTTATTCCTAGAATTTCAATATCCTCAATGATTGGATTTTCGATCAAATCAATCTTTAATATTCCATCAACCAGAGACATTTGAATATTACTAAAAAAATTTGTATTATATAATTCTCTAAGCGATTTATTTAAATCTTTATCTTCAAAATTTTTGTTAATTGATATATCGCCTAAAACTAAAATTGTTTCTGAAGAAATTCTTTGGTTTCCGGAAATTTCAATTTTTTTAATAATCTCAGAATAACTATTCGATAAAAATAAGAAAGTTAAAATCAAAAATTTTATTAAAAATTGAATCATAAAAAATATTATTATAATTTATTAAAAAGTTGTCTTATATACTGAAAGAGTTCATTTTGGAACTTACATATTTTCTTAAACGATAGATATCATCTACATTTTTTGGCTTAATTTTCTTATATTTTTGAAATTCTTTTAAATTTGAAATTTTATTAATTGATTTGATTAGTTTATTAAAATCTATCTCTTTGGCTAAAAATTTAAAAACCAGATAATCGTTAATTGTAATAAGAGCTGTTTCGTACATTGAAGAATATTTTGGTAAATTGTCTAATATTTTAACTAAAGGAAATTTTTTAAGATTTACTTTTGTTAAATTTAATTGATTTAAAATATCAAGGTTTAATGGTTTTGAGTCTATATTATTTTGTTCATCTTTATATAAAGAATTATAAATTGGAATTTTCATATCAGGATCGTGAGCGAGAATTTTAGTTAAACCATTTTTGAATTTAACAATTGCATGAATATATGATTTAGGATGTGTTAAAATTGTAATTTTTTTATAAGTAATATTAAATATATTTTTTGCTTCAATAACTTCAAAAACTTTATTCATCAACGTTGCAGAATCAATTGTAATTTTTTTTCCCATTTTCCAATTAGGGTGTTTAAGAGCATCAGAAAGTTTAATTTTATCGAATTTTCTATTTGGTAAATTGATGAAAGGACCACCAGATGCTGTAATATAAATTCTATCAATATTCTCTTTTTTTTGATTTTTAATTAAAGACCAAATTGAAAAATGTTCGGAGTCGATAGGTATAAAATCAGTTTTATATTTTATCAATCTTCTTTTAATTAAATTCCAGGCACAAATAATTGACTCTTTATTTGCTATAGCAAGGGTTTTTGTTTTTTTTATCATATTCAAGGTTGGTTCTAAACCATCTAAACCAGTAATTGAGCTCATTGTGTAATCAACTTTTTTATTTTTTAATATCTTATCAAGATTATTGTAGTCATTATAAATATTGATTTTATTATTTTTTTTTTTTAAAAAATTGAAACCCTTAAGGTCTGTTATTATCAAATTTTTAACATTTAGTAATTTTGATTGTTTATAAAGTTCTTTATAATTCTTATTCGCAGTTAATAAAATTACATCAAAATTTTTTTTATCTTTTTTTATTATATCAATTAAGGATTTTCCAATAGAACCTGTTGAACCTAAAATTACTATTTTTTTTTTCATTTATCTATTTAGAGATTAAAGTAATTTGCAATTAAATAACTAAAAGGTACAGCAAAAATAATACCATCTATTCTATCCAGCATTCCACCATGACCAGGTAAGATTTTTCCTGTATCTTTAATTTTTGCTTTACGTTTAAAGTATGAAATTATTAAATCTCCTAATTGACTTATTAATGAAATAACCAAGATTAAAATTGAAATTTCAAAAGTTTCTTTCATACTTAAGACCGTGCTGTTCATGAATAATTTAATTAATAATATTCCACCAATTATCGATAATAAAAAGCCACCTAATACTCCTGAGTAAGTTTTTTTTGGACTAATCTTTGTCAATTTAGGTCCTTTAAAAAACTTTCCAAAAAAATAACCTCCTAAATCTGTTAAAATAGAAATAAAAACAACAAATATGAAAAAATATAAACCCTGTTCATGTCTCAAAAAATAGGCACTACTAAACGTAAATAATAAAAAAATTATTCCTATTAATTTAGTAAAAATCTTTTTTTTATTCATTATTAACCATTCATAACTAGTTATAAAAAAGATAGCCCCTAGAAAAAAAGCAAAAAACTCTGATCCTTTTATGATAAAAAAAAGAGAAATTGGAAAAATTATAAATGAGCTTAAAATTCTTTTTTCAAGATCGTTAATCATTAGATATTTCCATAATTTCTTTTTATATTTTTAAATTTTTTAATTATTCTATTATAATCTTTTTCACTAAACTCAGGCCAAAGTTTTTTTTCAAAAAAAATTTCAGAATAAGCTAATTGCCATAATAGAAAATTGCTCAATCTTTTAGTATTTCCTGTTCTTATTAGTAAATCTGGATCAGGAATATTATTAGTTTGTAAGTATTTACTTAGATTTTTTTCATTAATATTCTCTTTGTTTTTATTTAAACTTTTAAAGGCATTTATTAATTCAAATTTTGATCCATAATTTAGAGCTAAATTAATTTGTAATTTAGTGTTTTTTATTGTTTTTTTTTCAGAATAATTCAAAAGTTTATTCAGTTTTGTTGAAAAGTTTTTCACTCCAATTATTTTTAATTTTATATTTTTTTCATGCAATTCATCTATCCTATTTACTAAAAAATTTTCGAGTAAATCAAAAAGGAAGTTAATTTCTTTTTTTGGTCGTTTCCAGTTTTCTGTAGAAAAAGCATATAAAGTTAAATATTTAATCTTATTCTTAATGGAGGTTTTTATTATTTTTTCGACAGTGTTAAGACCTTCTTTATGGCCTGCATTTCTTGATTTTTTATTTTTTAAACCCCATCTTCCATTACCATCCATTATAATGGCCACATGTTTTAATGGGTTCATATGGTCATTATTTCTTTTTCTTTAGACGAAACTTTTTCATCAACAATTTTAATATGTTGATCAGTTATATTTTGTACATTTTTTTCAAATGACTTTTCTTCATCTTCACCAATTTCTTTTGACTTTAGTAGCTTTTTTAATTCTTCATTTGCATCTCTACGTGTGTTTCTTATTGATATTTTGCACTTTTCGCCCATTGACTTAATTAATTTTTTTAATTCAGTTCTTCTTTCTTCATTTAATTCTGGAATGGGTAATCTTATTAGTTGTCCATCTATTTGTGGATTTAAACCTAATTCAGATTTTTTTATCGCAGCATCGATTAAAGGAACATTATTTTGATCCCATACTTGAATATTAATCATTCGAGGCTCTGGTGTGGTTATACTACCAATTTGATTTATTGGCATTTGTTGACCATAAACGTCAACTTTTACTAAATCTAACATTGCTGAGTTTGCTCTCCCAGTTCTTAATGATGATAATTCTTTAGAAAAAACTTCAATAGCTTTATCCATTTTTAGGCTATATGATTTTTCATCAAACATTTATTCACCTATTTTAATTCTACTAAACTCCTTGATCTTTAAATCGTTAATAGAAAGTTCGTTCAAAACGTCTTGAACTTTTTTTTTTGGTTCCATGACCCAAGCTTGAGTCAAAAGTGAGTTTTCCTCTTTAAACTTGTTCATTTTACCTAAACTAATCTTTTTAGCAATATCATCTGGTTTTCCAGAATTCTTAAGTTCCTCTGTTACTAATTCCTGCTCTTTATCAATTATTGATTTGTCAATTAAATTAGATTCTAATGCCAATGGATTAGAAGCAGCAATATGCATAGAAAGTTGTTTCCCGAAAGTTTTAACTGTTTCGGACTCATCTTTTGTTTCTAAAGAAACTACTACTGCTAACTTTGCAAGATTATCTTTTACAACTGTGTGAAGATATTGGTAATTTGTAGATTTAGATCCAGAAATAGTTTTTGTTTTCCCAATTGTTATTTTTTCACCAATTTTAGCAATTAAAGCAACAAGAGTATCTTCAACAGTTTGACCATTTTTCATTTTAGTTTTTTTTAGATCGTCTATGTTAGAATTTTTTTCATTATTAAGAATACTTAATTCTTTAACAAAATTTATAAAATCATCATTTTTGGCAACAAAATCTGTTTCACAATTTACTTCTATAATTGACGTTTTTTTTTCATCACCACTTATTGCTACTAAACCTTCTTTTGCATCTCTAGACATCTTTTTTGAAGCTTTTGAGATCCCTTTTACTCTAAGTATTTCTACAGCTTTATCTAAATCTCCTCCAGACTCTTTAATGGCTAAATTACAATCTTTAAAACCAGCACCTGTTGCTTCTCTTAATTTTTTTACTTTTTCAATATCACTCATTTAATTAAGTTTGGTATCTTTATTTTTTGAAAATTTTTTATCTAATTTTTCCCTATCAATTTCAGCAACAGTTTTATTTTTCTTTTTTGTATTATCTTCTTTTTTTTCAACTGATGATTTTTTTTCAACATTTGAAGCTATTTTTTTTGCTGAAATAATAGTTTCTTTAATAAGATTACAATAAAGATCTATTGCTCTTCTTGCATCGTCATTGCCTGGTATTGGATAGCTAATACCATCTGGATTAGAGTTACTATCCAAAATAGCAATTATTGGTATCCCTAATTTGACAGACTCTTGGATGGCTAATGACTCATAGTTAGTATCTATAATAAAAACTAAATCAGGGATTTTTTTCATTTCTGCAATTCCACCTAAAGATCTCTGAAGTTTGTCTTTTTTAACACTCATTTTAAGAAGTTCTTTTTTTGTAAAACCTCTGTTTTCTGCCACCAAGTCTATTTCAAGTTTTTTAAGTTTTTTAATAGAGTTAGATATTGTTCCCCAATTAGTTAGCATTCCTCCTAACCATCTATAATTCACAAAATATTGATTTGTTTCTTTTGCTACTTCAGCAATTGCCTCTGAGGCTTGTTTTTTAGTTGAAACGAATAATATTTTTCCATTATTGGAAATTGTTTCATGAACTTTTTCAAGTGCAACTTTAGTCAATTCTAAAGTTTGTGTAAGGTCTATGATGTGAATTGAATCTCTTTTTCCAAAAATATATTTTTTCATTTTTGGATTCCATCTTAAAG
>CVSM01000014.1 GCA_001180065.1 Candidatus Pelagibacter communis | reverse complement strand
AGATTTCATAAATTGTCCCATTAAATTTAGGGAAAAATATACCAAAAGATGTGTTACTTATAGATTGAGTTAATAAAGTAAGCATCAATAAACCTGGTACAATATATGATCCATAACTTATTCCATCAATATTTTGAACGTAACCACCAATAACTGAGCCAAATACTATAAAATATAAAGAAGTTGATATCACAGGAGAAATTAAAGATTGGCCTAATGTTCTTCTAAACCTATCCATTTCATGTAAGTATATAGACTTAAAAGCGATAAAATTAAATTTCATTATTCTCCCTAACTAAACTTACAAATACTTTTTCTAAAGAATTTTGTTCTGTTTTTAAATCAGCTAGTTTTAAACCTGCATCTTTTAAATCTTGTAATAAGTTTGTAATACCTGTTCGTTTAGCATCAACGTTGTAGATATAATCTAATGAAATATTATTATCTCCGATAGTTAAATTATATTTTTCAAGTTTATCTGGAATTTTTGATATTTTTTCCTGAAGCTCTATTGTTAATTTTTTTGTACCCATTTTTTTTAAAAGTTCTTTTGTTTGATCAACTACTATTATTTCTCCTTGGTTTATAACACCAACTCGGTCAGCTATTGCTTCTGCTTCTTCAATATAATGAGTGGTTAGAATTATTGTAACGCCACTTTCTCTCAATGATTTAACAATTTTCCACATATCTTGTCTCAATTCTACATCTACTCCTGCGGTTGGTTCATCTAAGAACAATATGCTTGGTTCATGAGACAAAGCTTTAGCTATTAAAACTCTTCTC
>CVSM01000013.1 GCA_001180065.1 Candidatus Pelagibacter communis | reverse complement strand
GATATAGTTCCCATAGAACCCATGTCGATTGTTTGGTAAGCAGATACGAAGTTATCTGATTGTGTTGAATGGTTAGCACCATCGTTTAATGTTCTAACGATTGTAGCAGTACCAAATCCTACATCACCTGATCCTGAAAAACTAAGTGAAGTATTAGATCCCCACGGATTTCCAGTAGATGTACTACCTTTACCACCGTTAGTAGTGTACGTGACTTCCGCCACACCTGATACACTCATCTCTACAGCATTTGCAGAAAAAGCAACTAGCGATCCTGCTAAAGCCGAAAGACCTATTTTTTTCATGTTATTCATATTTTCTCCTTTATTTAATATATTAAATATGATGGCGTATTTATATTAGGTTCCATTCTGAGAAATTAATAAATCTGTTAAAAACACTAATTTTAAAGAAAAGTGTGTTATTTTTACAACACCAAAAGATAGGGCATTTTCCGCATATTTATTGATTATTTTAGACTTTTAAAAATTTGATATAAATGTAACAAGTGTTTTTATTATGTTTTCAATAATCTAAGCAATTTTATGGCTCTATTTAAAAAAATTTTACTTTTTTTCTTCATTGCGATCTTTTTAAACGCCTGCGGGGGTTTCAAAAGATCTGATGTCAAAGACAACCCTATAAATGATGCCGATAAAAGAAAAAAAAATATTGAGGAAGGTCGAGGAATAACATTAGGTAAAGCTTTCAATCGAAATACCGGATCTTTCAACTTCGCAACCTCTAATGAAATGTGGAGAGCGTCTTTAGAAATATTAGATTTTGTTCCATTAGCAACTGTTGATTATAGTGGGGGAGTAATAATCACTGATTGGTATTCTGATGATTTGAATTCTGATGAAACTATTAAAATTATTGTAAATTTTTTATCAAACGAAATAAGAGCTGATGGTTTAAAAATTAAACTTTACAAAAAAAAATGTAATCAAAATCAAATTTGCAAAACACAATTATTATCATCAAAAATAAATAATGAAATTAAACTGGCGATCTTGAAAAGAGCAGCACGAATTAAAGCTGAAGATACTAAGAAAAAAGCTAAAGATACTGAATACAGAATCGTCCCAACTGAAGATTAAATTGAATCGATATAATTTTAAAGTTGTTGAAGAAAAATGGCAGGATTTTTGGATTAAGAATAAATCCTTTCAAGCTAAATCTGATAAAAATAAAAAAAAATTTTATTGTCTCGAAATGTTTCCTTATCCTTCGGGAAAAATTCATATGGGACATGTGAGGAATTATACGATTGGAGATGTTTTAGCTCGTTATAAAATTTTACAAGGATTTAATGTTCTTCATCCAATGGGATGGGACTCTTTTGGTATGCCGGCAGAGAATGCTGCTCGTGAAAATAATTTAAGTCCCAAAAAGTGGACCGAAGAAAATATTCAAACGATGAAAAATCAATTGAAAAAACTAGGATTATCGATTGATTGGAAAAGAGAAATTTCTACTTGTTCTCCTGATTATTATAAACATCAACAGAAAATTTTCTTAGAACTTTATGACAAAGGTTTGGTTTATCGAAAAGAAAGTTATGTGAATTGGGATCCTATTGACAAGACGGTGCTAGCAAACGAACAGGTTATTGATGGCAAAGGCTGGAGATCTGGAGCACAAGTTGAAAGGAAAAAATTAAATCAGTGGTTTTTTAATATTTCTAATTTCTCAGAAGAGTTGCTTGATGATCTAAATAAGCTTCATCATTGGCCAGATAAAGTAAAAACCATGCAAAAAAATTGGATTGGTAAATCTTTTGGATGTGAAATAGATTTTCAAATTGAAGGTTCAGAACAAATAGATAAGATAAAATGTTATACAACAAGACCTGATACTCTTTTTGGTTTTTCATTTTTAGCTCTTTCAGTTGATCATCCTTTATCAAAATATTACGAAAATGATCCAAAATTTAATGATTTTAGAGATAAATGTTCAAAAGCCGGTACCACTGAAGAATCTATAGCGCAGGCAGAAAAAATTGGTTTCAAAACAAATCTACTAGCAATTAATCCATTAAATGAAAAAGTAAAAGTACCAGTTTATTTTGCTAACTTTGTCTTAATGGATTATGGTTTTGGTGCTGTATTTGGATGCCCAGCGCACGATCAAAGAGATTTTGATTTTGCAAAAAAATATGATTTAGAAATTAAAACTGTTGTAAAACCTAAAGATCAGCCAGACTCTTTTAAAGTAGACTCAGAGGCATATGCGGGATCAGGAATAATTATTAATTCCGATTTTCTTAATGGGCTCTCTGCTCCAGAAAATTCTATAAATGAAACAATTAAAATTTTAGAGAAGAAAAAAATTGGAAATAAAAAGATAAATTTTAGATTAAAAGATTGGGGGATTTCACGTCAACGATACTGGGGCTGTCCCATCCCAATAGCTTACAATGAGAATAATGAAATTGTAAAAATTCCTGATAACGATCTTCCAGTTCAATTACCTGAAAATATAGACTTAAACACAACTGGAAATCCTTTAGATGCTCATAAAGAATGGAAAAATGTAAATATTAATGGAATGAAATGTACTAGAGAAACAGACACTCTTGATACGTTTGTTGACTCCTCATGGTATTTTCTAAGGTTTTGCTCATCAACTAACGAATTTGAGGCTTTTGATGAAAATGACATTAAATATTGGATGCCGGTAGATCAATATATTGGTGGTGTTGAGCATGCAATATTACACTTACTCTATTCAAGATTTTTCACTAGAGCCATTGCTTTGGATAATAAAAAAATTGGTATTAAAGAACCATTCGAAGGACTTTTCACACAAGGAATGGTTTGCCACCAAACATATAAAGATAAAAATAATAATTGGTTGAGCCCTGAAGAAGTAATTTCAGAAGATGGTAAAAAATTTTTTATTAAAAATAAGAAGAATGAGTCAGTAATTGTTGGTCCATCAGAATCAATGTCTAAGTCAAAGAGAAACACTATTGACCCAGGAAAAATGATTGAAACTTATGGTGCTGATGCTGTTAGATTATTTATATTATCTGATAGTCCACCGGAAAAGGATATTCAATGGTCTGAAAGCGGTATGTTGTCTGCTCATAAATTTATTCAAAAATTTTGGTTATTGAGTGAAAATATTTTAAAGATTTTAGAAAAAAAACAAACTGTTCCTAATAATGAATTAGAAATATTTACTAACCAATCAATTCAAAAAATTAATTTAGCGTTAGATAAATTTAGATATAATGTAATAGTTGCTGTGTTTCATGAAGTTTATAATTTCTACAATAAAATTATTAACAATGAAGAAAACTATAAAAATTTAGAGAATAATTTCTTAAAAATTTTAATAGTCATGTCACCTTTAATTCCTCATATTACGAATGAGCTTTTAACAAAGATTAATAAGCTAGAAAAAATTGATTGGCCTACTGTAAGAAAAGAAATAATTGAAACTGATGAAAAAGTTATAGTCATTCAGATAAATGGAAAAAAAAGAAATATAATTTCAGTAATAAAAGGCGAGAATGAAAAGAAATTAATTAAAAAAATAAAAGAAATGAAATTAGTTGAAAAATATATTAAAGATAAAGAAATAATTAAAACAATTTATATTCAAGACAAATTAATAAATATTATTGTTAAGCAATGAAAAAACTTTTTATTCTGATATTATTTTTCGTGACAAGTTGTGGTTATCAACCGCTTTATGTAAATAAAAGTAGTTCAGATCTAATTTTTAAAAAAATCGAATTAATTGGAGATAAAGAAATAAATAGAAGAATTATGTCTTTCATCTCTTTAAAAGAGGATAAAAATGAGGAAAAACTCAATCAATTAGTACTAAAAAGTAATGAAGATATCACTGAAACTTCAAAAGACTCAAAGGGAAGAGTGGCTACTTTAAAAACAACTGTTGAAATCAAGCTTGTAATTTTAAATGGAAATCAAATTATCAAAGAGAGAATCTTTAATGAAAATTTTTCATATAATAATAAAAATAATAAATTTGACTTAGAAAAATATCAAGGAGAGGTAAAAAATAATCTTGTAGATAAGATAATCGAGCAAATGAGCATTTATTTAAGCCTGTAATGATTGTAAAACATTTTGAATTAAGCAAAAATATTACTGAAAAAAATAAATTTTTTTTATTATACGGAAATAATAGTGGGTTAATAAATGAAATAATTAATTCTAATCTAAAACCATTTTTATATAAAAAAATTTTTAATTACGATGAAAATGAAATAATAAATAATTTGAGTGATTTCAAAGAAGAAATTTTAAATAAATCATTTTTTGAAAATGAAAAATTAGTAATAATTTCAAGGTGCACAGATAAGTTATATAAAGTTATAGAGGAGATAATCGAAAAAAAAGTTGAGGATTTAGCAATTATATTAATTAGTGGTAACTTAGAAAAAAAATCAAAACTAAGAAACTTTTTTGAGAAAAATAAAAATACAATATGTATTCCATTTTATGAAGATAATGAGCGTTCATTGTTTTCAATAACACAAAATTTTTTAAAAGAAAAAAAAATCTTGATATCAAAAGAAAGTATAAATCTAATTATCCAAAGATGTGGTGGTGATAGAATTAACCTTTATAACGAACTTCAAAAAATTGAAAGTTTTTCAAAAAATAAAAAAAAAATTGATATCGAAGATATAGCTAAATTAACAAATTTAAGTGAAAATCTTAATTTTAATGAATTGGTTGATAATGTTCTTGCTAAAAATTTGAGAAAAACATTGTATATTTTAAACGAAAATAATTTTGCATCTGAAGACACTATTTTAATATTAAGAATTTTTTTAATAAAACTTAAAAGATTATTAAAAATTAAATCTCAAGTAGAAATGGAAAATAATGTTGAGAATGTAATCAAAAATTTTAAACCTCCAATTTTTTGGAAAGAAAAAGAAATATTAAAAAAACAAGTTGGTATATTAAGCTACCAAAATATCAAAGATTTAATAGTTAAAACTAATAATTTAGAATTAATAGTAAAAAAAAATCCCGCAATTTCAATTAACTTAATTACAAATTTTATTATAGAACAAGGCGCAGTTGTTAATAATTAGCTTTAATTAAATCAATAATCTTATTTAACTGTTCTATATCGTGGTATGAAAAGGTAATTGTACCTTTATTTCTTTTGTTGTTTTTAATAACAACATTTAAACCAGTTTTTTCTGAAATTAATGCCTCTAAATTTTTAATGTTAGGGTCTTTTGAGGATCGATTAGATGAAAATTTTTTTTTAAAAATTTTAACGAAATTTTCTGCTTGACGCACTGATAATTTCTTCTCAATAATCTTATTCGCTACAAATGAGGCATTTTCCAAACCTACAAGAATTTTGGCATGTCCTGCACTAATCTTTTTTTCTTCTATAAATTTTAACACATCTTGAGGTAAAGATAGAATTCTCAAAGAGTTAGTAATATAGCTTCTGCTCTTTCCAATAAACTTAGAAACTTTTTCTTGGTCGTATGAAAAGTCATTAATTAATCTTTTATAACCCTGGGCTTCTTCTAAGGGGTTTAAATCATGCCTTTGTACATTTTCAATAATTGCAAATTCTAAAGATTTTAAATCATCTACCTCAGTTACAACAACAGGAATATCATGAAGTCCAGCTTTTCCCGCTGCTAGCCATCTTCTCTCACCAGCTATTAACTCGTATTTAGAATTTTCAGATTTAGATCTTCTAACTATAATAGGTTGAATTACACCTCGCTCACGTATCGACTCAGTTAAATCCTTTAATTCGTTTTCATCAAAATTTTTTCTTGGTTGATATTTGTTTGGTACAATTTCGCTTAGTAATAATTTGTTAGTTTGGTTTTCAACTTTTGTTTCACCTATTAAAGATGACAAACCTCTTCCCAAACCTTTTTTTATTTTTGAATTCATTATGCTGCACTCCCTATTTTATTTTCACGAACAATAAATTCATCTGTGAAACTATAATAAGATTTGCTCCCAGGACAATTTTTATCATAGACTAAAACCGGAACTCCATGAGAAGGTGCTTCTGACAACCTTACATTTCGCGGTATAACTGTTTGATAGACTTTATCCTTAAAATAATCCCTAGCTTCTTGTTCGACCTGTGAAGAAAGTTTATTTCTTCTATCATACATCGTTAAAAGTATTCCTTGTATGTCCAAACTCGGATTTAAGTTTACTTTTATTCGTTCGATTGTTTTCATTAATTGAGTAAGACCCTCTAGTGCAAAGAATTCTGTTTGAAGTGGCACTAAAAGTGAATTCGATGATACCAAGGCCATAACGGTTAATAAGCTCAATGACGGGGGACAATCAATAAGGATATAATCGTATGATCCTCTAGAATCGTTTAAATATGCGGTTAATTTAGTCTTCAAAATAAACGCTCTATCGCTATCTCCGGCTGTCTCTACCTCTAATCCTGATAAATCAACATTGGATGTTATTAAATCAAGATTTTGAAACTTAGTTTGTTTAATTACGTTAGAAATTGACACTGTGCCATTAAGAATTCCATAAATTGTCTGATCGGATTGAGAAGTGTTGGACAATCCCAATCCTGTAGTAGCATTCCCTTGAGGATCTAGATCGATTACTAAAATTTTTTTTCCAAGTTGGGATAACGCGGACGCTAAATTAATGACTGTTGTTGTTTTTCCAACCCCACCCTTTTGATTTATAATTGAAATAATTTTCATAAAACTTTTTTCTTAATTTTTTTAATATTTAATATAAATGAGTCGTCACTTGTTAAACTTTTTTTTTCTTCATAATCTAGATCCCACTCTTGAAGTGTTTCATTAAGAATTTTTCTTCCACTACTTCCCATAAAAAAAATAATATTTTTATATTTTTTAAAATTTTCACTAACCAAGTTTAAAATCACAGGCATTGGCTTAAACGCCCTGGACATAATTGTTCCTGTTTCAATATTTTTAAGTGAAAAAATATCTTTCTGAATTATTTCTGTATTTAAATTTAATTTTTTTGAAACTTCTCTAAGGAAAGCACATTTGTGGTAGCTTTTTTCATAAAGATTTACTTTCAGGTCGTTTTTAATTTTTTTCATCACTATAGCCACTATTAATCCAGGCATTCCACCCCCTGTACCTAAATCTGAGGTTGTATTGCAATTTAAATCAACAAAATCAATAATTTGCGCTGAATCTATTATATGGCGCTCTCTTATTGCCTCTTTTTCATACATTTTTTTACTTATAATGTTAATTTTCTGATTTTTTTCCTGTATCATCGTAATTAAGCTCTCAAGCTCATTACAAGTTTCACGTGAAACATTCAAATTGGAAATTTTGGAATAAGAATTTAAAATTAAGTTATCCATTAAGCTATATGCTTAATAGACTTTCTTTTGACGTGTGACAACAAAATATATACGGCTGCAGGTGTTATTCCGTCGATTCTTAAGGCCTGACCCATAGTTTTAGGCCTTATTTCTTTAAATTTGGCTTTTACTTCATTGGAAAGGCCTGAAAATTGATCATAATCAATATTATCTGGTATTGTTAAATTCTCATCTCGTTTAAAAGCTAAAATATCGGCCTTTTGTTTCTTTAAATATCCTCTGTAATGAGAGTTGATCTCAATCTGCTCATCAATTTCATTCCCAAAATTAGCAATTTCAGGCCAAATATTCCTAATTTTTCTCATATCAACACTTTTTTGGGTAAGAATTTCCTCTGCTGATCTAAAAACACCGTCCTTCGCTATTTTTATTCCGAATTTATCTGCTTTAGAGGGTGAAATGTTTAAATTAGACATTTGAAGAGATATTTTGCTTAATTTATTAAATTTGTCCTCAAAAAGTTGTTTTCTATTTTCTGTTATTAAACCAATTTTAATTCCTTTATGGGTAAGCCTTAAGTCTGCATTATCTGACCTAAGACTTAATCTATATTCTGCTCGAGATGTAAACATTCTATAAGGCTCGGCAACACCTTTGGTAACTAAGTCATCTATCATAACGCCAATGTAAGCATCTGATCTATCTAAAATAAAAGGTTCCATATTCTTTAAAGATAAAGCAGCATTAATTCCTGCTATAAGACCTTGAGCAGCAGCTTCCTCATAACCTGTAGTTCCATTAATTTGACCGGCGAGATAAAGATTTTTTATTTTTTTTGTCTCCAGTGTTAAAAAAAGCTCCCTTGGATCAATATAGTCGTATTCTATAGCATAACCTGGTCTAATTAATTTTACATTCTCTAAACCACTGATATTATTAAGTATTTCGTGTTGCACAACCTCAGGTAGAGATGTGGATATGCCATTAGGGTATATAGTATGATCATTTAAACCTTCAGGCTCTAAAAATATTTGATGTCTAGTCTTATCAGCAAATTTTACTATTTTATCCTCAATAGAGGGGCAATATCTAGGACCAACACCTTGTATGCTACCAGAGTACATTGCACTTTTAGATAAATTCTTTTCAATTATTTTATGAACTTTTTCATTTGTATAAGTCATCGAACAAGAAACCTGCTTGTTTAAATTTTTTTTGGTCAGAAAAGAAAAAAAATATGGATCTTCATCGGCAAACTGTTTTTCCAAATTTTCAAAATTAATTGTTCTAGAATCTAATCTAGGAGGTGTGCCTGTTTTTAATCTTCCAATTTTGAAATTATACTTTTCTAATTGTTCACTTAAACCTGTACTCGGTTTTTCATTAAATCGTCCAGCAGGAGTTCTTTCATCGCCTATGTGTATCAAGCCATTCAAAAAAGTGCCTGTTGTTAAGATTAACTTGTTACAACTCACTTTGTTACCATTAAGTGTTTTAAACCCACTTATTTGGCTATTTTCAAAAATAAACTTTACTACAGGATCCGAAAAAATGCTTAAATTACAATAGTTTACAAGTTTTTCTTGCATATATTTACGATATAGTGATCTGTCAGACTGAGTTCGGGGTCCTCTAACTGCAGGTCCTCTACTTCTATTTAATAATCTAAATTGTATTCCAGACTTGTCTGCTACCTCTCCCATAACACCATCTAAAGCATCAATTTCTCTAACCAGGTGACCTTTACCTAGACCACCTATAGCTGGATTGCATGACATTTCTCCGATTGTATTTTTGTTATGTGTAAACAAAGCGGTATTTACACCAAGCCTTGCTGAAGCTGCTGCAGCTTCACAACCAGCATGACCACCGCCGATAACAACTACATCAAATTGAAAATCTTTATTCATAGACTAAATTTATATTCGATTAGAATATTTACAAGATTTCTGTTTTTTTTCTTAAAAGGTGTTATTTATCAACGAAAATCAGTAAAAAACTTGAAAAAAACCCCATAAAACAGCTATTACTTACCGATACAAAAATCGTTGAAAATACTGCCTAATATCTCTTCTACATCGACTTTACCGACAATCATACCTAATTGTCTTGTTGCTAACCTTAGATCCTCAGCACCTTTATCAAAATCTTTTTTATCATTTTTATTTGAAAAATTATTCAAGTGATCAACGCACTGTAACAAATGTTGTCTGTGCCTTTCTCTTGTAATTAAAATATCTTCTTCAGATATGAATTTACTTTCTAAATTATTTTTTATTTTTAAAATTAATTTATCTATATTTAGATTGTCTTTGAGTGAAATTAAAACATGATTAAATTTAGAAATTTCAGAATCTAATTTTTCTTTCAACAAATCGGATTTATTAATAACTAGAATCGCGTCTTTTTTTAATAAATCATTCAAAAATCCGCTTAAATTAATACTTTTAGCATCAACTACCACTAGCTTTAAATCAGCGTTTTCAGCTTTTTTTAATGATAATTTTATCCCTTTTTTTTCAATTTCATTTTTTGATTCTCTTATGCCTGCTGTGTCTGAAATTATAACTGGATAACCATCGATGTTTAAATGTGTTTCTACAACATCTCTTGTGGTGCCGGCGATTTCAGAGACTATAGCAACTTCCCTGTTTGATAAATTATTCAAAAGACTAGACTTTCCAGCATTGGTTGGACCCACAATTGCTATTTTAAAACCTTCACGAATTATTTCCCCAACTCTTTGATCATTCAAAATTTTCTTAATCTCATTTAAAACATAAGAAGAATCTTTTTTTATCTTTTTTAAATTTTCCTCTGGCAAATCTTCCTCGGGAAAATCTATTTTTGCTTCAACGAATGACAAAATTTTTAATAATTTTTCTCTTAATTCATTAAATTTCTCAGAAGATTTTCCTCTCATCATTTTTGTAGCTTGCAATCTTTGAATTTCGGTTTCTGCTGAAATCAAGTCAGCAATACTTTCAGCTTTTAACAGATTTATCTTCCCATTTTGAAAAGCTATTTTTGTAAATTCGCCAGGTTCCGCTAATCGACAATTTTTTATTTTTGAAATCTCACTCTGAACCGCTAAAATACTTGCTTTGCTTCCATGAATATGAATTTCTGCCATATCCTCACCTGTATAGCTCTGAGGCCCAGGAAACCATAAAATTATTCCTTCATCAATCAGCTCAGAAGTGTTGATATTGTTTATTTTTCTCAAAGTTGCTAACCTTGGGGTTGGCGTTTCCTTTCCAGTCAATAATTCGAGCACTCTTGATGCATCTGGGCCAGATATTCTGATAATTGCAACACCTGAAGTCCCTGGACCAGTTGATAAAGCGTATATTGTCATGACATTATTATAGCTTAATTTTTTTTGATGTATATTTGTTATGAATCTGTTTTAATAATTAATGATTATCTGGATTGCATCATATCCAAAGAGTGGTAATACCTGGGTAAGATCGTTTCTAAGCTCTTACGTTTACACAAAAGGGGAAAAGTTTAATTTTTCACATTTAGATCAGATAAGAGCTTTTCCATCTGACCCTGAGATTAATTTTTTAAGGGAAAGATACGGAAAATATAAATTCACGCATATGGCAGAGAACTGGAATAATTTTCAAAGAAATATTATTAACCAAAAAAAATTTACATTTTTAAAAACACATAACGCTTTAATTAATGTTAAGAATTATAGTTTCACTAATCTAAAAAATACAATTGGCCTAATATATGTAATTAGAGATCCAAGAGATGTTGCTATCTCTTATTCCTCTCATCTTAATGTCGATTTAAAAGAAATAACTAATCATATGATTAACCCTAATCTTGTTGAAAAAACACCGGATAATTTAGACAGAACATTAATAACTAGTTGGTCAAATCATTATAATTCTTGGAAAAATTTACCTTTAAAAAAAATAATAGTAAAATATGAAGACTTAATAGATAAACCAGAAGAAACTTTCTTAGAAATTATTAAGTATTTAAATCGTATAATAAATTTAGAAACAGATTTGGAATTGATCAAAAAATCTATAGATAATGTTAACTTTAATAATTTAAAAAACCTCGAAAAAATTCATGGTTTTAGTGAAAATAAAAGCTTAGATAAAAATAACAAATTCTTTAATGAAGGAAAAAAAGAACAGTGGAAGAAAAAGCTACCTCAAAATTTAAGAAATATTATTGAAAAAAATTTTAAAAATGAAATGACAGAAATTAAATATTTATCTTAAACTAAGCAGGCTTATTCATCGAATTAAAAAATTCTGCATTATTTTTTGTATCTTTTAATTTTGAATTTATAAATTCAATTGCATCCATTGTTCCCATAGGTGCAATTATTCTTCTAAGAACATTCATTTTTTGCAGATCGCTTTTGTCAAATAAAAGCTCTTCTCTTCTGGTACCAGATTTTGTAATATCAATTGCTGGATAAATTCTTTTATCAGCAATTTTTCTATCAAGAACTGTTTCGCTATTACCGGTACCTTTAAATTCTTCAAAGATTACTTCATCCATTCTACTACCTGTATCAATCAAAGCAGTAGATATAATTGTCAAAGATCCACCTTCCTCTATATTCCTTGCTGCACCAAAAAATCTCTTTGGTCTTTGAAGTGCGTTTGCGTCAACACCCCCTGTCAAAACTTTACCTGAGCTTGGTATTACTGCGTTATAGGCTCTTCCTAGTCTAGTAATTGAATCTAATAATATTACTACATCTTTTTTATGCTCTGTGAGTCTCTTTGCTTTTTCTATAACCATTTCGGCTACAGCTACGTGTCTTTGAGCCGGTTCGTCAAAGGTTGAACTTATTACTTCACCTTTAACAGTTCTTTGCATATCGGTTACTTCCTCTGGCCTTTCATCGATCAGCAAAACAATCAGGTAACACTCTGGGTAATTTTTAGCTATAGAATTAGCAATACTCTGGAGTATCATAGTTTTACCTGCTTTTGGAGGTGAAATGATTATTGATCTTTGACCTTTGCCTATCGGACTTACTAGGTCAATTAACCTTGGTGTTAAATCTGGTTTTTTTTCTAATTTTACTGTTTCAACTTCCATGACCAGTTGT
>CVSM01000012.1 GCA_001180065.1 Candidatus Pelagibacter communis | reverse complement strand
AATTAGTGCAGAAACAGGTGTAGGTCCTTCCATCGCATCCGGCAACCAAGTGTGAAGTAAAATTTGTGCTGATTTTCCCATTGCACCAATGAATAAAAGGATACAAATTAAGTCTATTGCATTTATATCAAATCCTAAAAACATCAAATTTTTATCTTTAATATTAGGTATTTGATCAAAAACTTCAGAATAATTTACAGTACCAAATAAATAGAAAATTAAAAAAATTCCTAATGCGAATCCAAAATCACCTACTCTATTTACTATAAAGGCTTTAATTGCTGCAGAATTTGCAGAGTCTTTCTTAAACCAAAAACCAATTAAGAAATAAGAACATAATCCTACTCCTTCCCATCCAAAAAATAATTGAATGAAATTGTCTGATGTTACTAACATCAACATCGCAAATGTGAATAAAGATAAATATGCCATAAATCTAGGTTTATGAGGGTCATGAGACATATATCCAATTGAATAAATATGAACTAAAGATGAGACAGACGTCACGACTACTAACATTACTGCAGATAAAGGATCAATTTTCATTGACCAGTTAACATCTAGTGAACCAGAACTAATCCACTTGGCTATTACTATATTATCTTGATAATCGTTAAAAATAACATCATATAAAACTACACATGATAAAATTGCTGAAATTGTTACCAGCAAACTTGTTATAATTTCTGAATTTCTGTCTCCAATGAATTTTCCGAATCCTCCTGATATAATAGAGGCTAATAAAGGTAATGCTATAATTGAAATTTCCATTTTAACCTTTTAATTTATCAATTTCCTCGACTCGAATTGTTCCAGAATTTCGATAATAAACGACAATAATTGCTAAACCTATAGCAGCTTCAGCAGCAGCAACAGTTAAGATAAACAAAGTAAAAACTTGGCCTGATAAATCATTTAAATATATGGAGAATGAAACTAAATTTATATTAACCGCTAACAATATAAGCTCTATGCTCATTAAAATTACGATAATATTTTTTCTATTTAAAAAAATACCAATGATACCAATTGTAAATATTATTGCCCCCAAAGTTAAATAATGTCCTAAACCAATTTCAGTCATCGATTTTGACTCCTTTATTACTTGGTACTTCTAAAACCTCTACTCCTTCAGATCTTTCCCTTGAAATTTGTTTAATATAACTTTGTTTTTTAACACCCTCTCTTTGTCTGAAAGTAAGAACTATTGCACCTATCATTGCAATTAATAAAATCATTCCGCTTATTTGAAAAATATGTATGTAGTCTGTATATAAAATTTGTCCTAATGAATGAGTATTGCTAATTTCACTTGTTATACTTAAATTATTTGAAACAAATAAATCAGGCTTATATTTCCATCCTCCGATAACAATAATTAATTCAAAAAATATTAAAGCACTTATAATAAGTCCAACTGGTATATGGCCTGAGCTAGCTTGAGATAATAGCCATTGGTTTTTTTGTTGAGCTACATTCAACATCATAACTACAAACAGAAATAAAACTGCTACCGCACCAACATAAACAATTAACATAATCATTCCTAAAAATTCTGCACCAACCATAATAAAAAGACATGAAATACTT
>CVSM01000011.1 GCA_001180065.1 Candidatus Pelagibacter communis | reverse complement strand
CCAGGTGTGTCTATGAAAGATATTACAGGAATTTTAAATTTATCAGCTAACTCCATTAGGCGTATTGTTTTTCTATATCCCTCAGGTCTCATCATTCCAAAATTTCTTTCGATCCGAGTATCTAAATCTTCACCTTTTTCTTGACCAATTACCAAAACTGATTGTCCATTAAATTTTCCAAAACCAGTTATAACCGACTTATCTTCTCCATAATTTCTATCTCCTGAGAGTAAAATAAAATCCTCAAACAAATTGTCTATAAAAAACTTTGATTTAGGTCTATCCTCGTGTCTAGCAACCATAGTTGTTTGCCACGGGTCTAAATTTGAATATATTGAATTTAATTTTTCATCTAATTCTTTTTGTGCTTTAGAAATTCTTTTCGTATCAACTTCTGAAAGTCCACTTTGATTGTATGGATCTTTTAACTTTTCAATTTCACTTTCTATATCTTTGATATCTGTTTCAAAATTAAGATAGTTTTTCATATAATAGAGAATTATTACATATGTGTAAAAAATGACAAGAAAATGTCAATGCTTCTATAAAATATTTGACTTAATTTTGTTTGGATTCTAAAAATATATTTATGCCAACTAATTATCAAAGTGTTAATAACTTAAAAGTTTCTGAGGAATTATTAACATTTATTAACAATGAGTTATTAAATGATATTGATATAAATCCAAAAGAATTTTGGACTAAATTTGATGAAATGGTTCATGAATTAGCGCCCATAAATAAAAACTTAATTAAGGAGAGAGAGAACTTACAAAAAAAAATTGATAATTGGCATATTAAAAATAAAGGAGATGAAATTGATTTAAAAGAATATAAAAAATTTTTAAAAGAAATCGGTTATCTTAAAGACGAAGGCCAAGATTTTGAAATAGAGACCAACAATGTTGATGATGAAATCACTCAAATTGCCGGGCCGCAGTTAGTAGTTCCTGTAATGAATGCAAGGTACACTCTTAATGCTGCCA
>CVSM01000010.1 GCA_001180065.1 Candidatus Pelagibacter communis | reverse complement strand
AATTCAGAAATCATACTGTTACACGAATTTATCAACTTTTAATTTGGGGGAAATTAAGACCTCCCAAAGGAAAAATTGAAACCTTGATTGCTAGAAGTTCAAGAAACAGACAAATGATGGAAGTTAGTAGAACTAAAGGAAAAAATGCAATAACAAATTATAAAACACTAAGGATATTTGAGAATAAAAATACGCCAACTTTAAGCTTAATAGAATGTAAATTAGAAACAGGAAGAACACACCAGATAAGAGTTCATATGAATTACCTGGGAAATAGTATTGTTGGTGATGATAAGTATAAAAAAAAGTTTAAAAAAGTTAAAAATATAGATCCTATGTTAGAAGAAAAAATAATAAATTTAAATCGACAATTTCTTCATGCCAAAACAATTAGATTTTTTCATCCAAAAAAAAATAAAGAAATGATTTTCAACTCAAATTTACCTAAAGAACTTGAAATAATTTTAAAAATGCTCAGAAATACTGATAAATAAAATATTGAAAAATATTAAAAATTAATTAGATAAGCTTCATTATGAGTTCTGTTTTAAATAATAATCTTCCTACTTTAAGCAATGAAGGTGGGCTATCTGCATATTTGGAGCAAATTAAAAAATTTCCAATGCTAGAAGCAGAAGAGGAATATATGCTTGCTAAAAATTGGAGATCAACAGGAAATATTAAATCTGCAGAAAAACTTGTGACTAGTCACTTAAGATTAGTTGCAAAAAT
>CVSM01000009.1 GCA_001180065.1 Candidatus Pelagibacter communis | reverse complement strand
CCGAGAGAATGAAAAATAGAAATATTATGAATTAGACTCATATTATGTTTCAAATTTTTTCCAAAACCTATTCCAGGATCCAAAATTATATTATCATGATTTATACCCCTAGATCTTATCAGATTTATTTTACTCTCAAAAAAATCATATATATCTAATAATTCATTTTTGTAAGTTGGTTTCTTTTGCATATTTTCTGGAAGCCCTAATGAATGTTGAATTACGAATGGAATTTTATGAGTCTTTAAAATATTTATAGTGTTGTTATCAAAATTTAAACCTGAAACATCATTAATTAATTTTACTCCTAAATTAATACCTTTACTCATAATATTTGATTTTCTAGTATCTAAAGATATTGGTATTTTTTTTTTGATTAATGATTTTAATATTTCACTTATCCGACTCCACTCTAAACTTTCAGTAATTGATTTAGATCCAGGTCTTGTTGACTCACCACCAACATCTACCAAATTGGCGCCACAATTTATTAGATTAATAGCATGCAAAATTCCTTTTTTTTTTTTATTAAATTTTCCCCCATCAGAGAAGCTGTCAGGTGTCAAATTTAATACACCTAAAATATTGGGAATTTTTCTAAAATTAAAATTTGAAAAATTGTTTTTTCTTTTTTTTATTTTTTTCAAATCAGAATTTATTTTATTCTTAAGTGACTTAGGTAAATGATTTATTTGATTAATAGATATTCTTTTTTTATATTTTCTTGTAATTATTTCTATTTGGTCAAATGAGATTTCTTTAATTTTATTTAATGAGATGGCTTTATTTTGGTTAACTAATTTCTTTGAATGTTTACCATAATAGAAATTACACACTCTTGTGTAATATCTGGGCATTTAAATTAATGAACAATTTTTGGTTTAAGTCCCATTGCACCCATAGCAGAACTCTTTTCATCGTCAACTTTTAAATCTTGTTTATCAGCTGGATAAATATCTTTATTAATTATATTTTCTATCTCTTCACCTGTCAAAGTTTCATATGTCATTAGAGCTTTAGCTATTTTATGTAAATCATCTATTTTCTCAGTCAAAATTTCCCTAGCTTTATTGTAGCCTTCATCAACTAATTTTCTAATTTCTTTATCTATTTTTTGAGCTACTTCTTCT
>CVSM01000008.1 GCA_001180065.1 Candidatus Pelagibacter communis | reverse complement strand
CTTACTCCTAAATTAAATACTGAAATCCCAAATAATGGGGAAGTTAATAATATCGCAGGACTGGTTAATTGATAAAGAATTAGATCATGATCTAAAGTTTGCACATAAAGAGGAAATGGAGCAAAGAAAAGATTTATTAAAAGACTCAATTAAAATCTTAAATGATAGAGAGAAAGAAATTTTATACTCAAGAAGGCTAATTGATGAACCAGACACTCTTGAAGATCTAAGTAAAAAATATAAAATCAGCAGAGAAAGAGTTAGGCAAATTGAGAATAAGGCATTTGAAAAATTACAAAAACAAATGTTGTTGTTAGCAAAATCTAAAAATTTACTTCCAGTCAATTAAGCCTCAAAAGGATTTTCAATTAATATGGTGTCCTCTCTTTCAGGACTTGTGGATATACTGGATATTTTTGTCCCAATAAAGTCTTCTACGGCATAGATATAATTTTTCGCATTTTCAGGGAGATCTTTCATATTTTTAATTCCTTTTGTGGATTTTTTCCATCCAGGAAAATTTTTATATATAGGTTTAATCTTTAATTGATCCTCAACAGCAGCTGGTAAATAATCAATTTTTTTTTCATTTAACTCATATTGAATACACATTTTAATTTCATCTAATTCATCCAATACATCTAATTTAGTCAGTGCAATACCATCAATACCTGAAATTTTGATTGACTGTCTTACTAAAACACCATCAAACCATCCACATCTCCTTTTTCGACTAGTAACTGTTCCAAATTCTTTACCTCTTTCACCAAGTAGCTCTCCAATATGATTCTTCAATTCAGTTGGAAAAGGACCTTCGCCTACTAGATCGGAAGAGCGTCGTGT
>CVSM01000007.1 GCA_001180065.1 Candidatus Pelagibacter communis | reverse complement strand
TCTCTTAAGTTGTGTGTAGTACAAGCAGTGCAAATACCGTTGGGTAAGATATATAAATGTGGCCTAGTGTCAGGTAAAACACATATCTTGCAATAATTCATTATTCAAAATTCTCCAAAAAAATCTTTGAGGATATAAAAGTAAATAAAAAGTTACTTTCGACACCTGAAAAATATCTTTTATTTATTAAGTTAATTAATGACTTTTTATTTATTATTTTAAAAATATTACTATCACTAAGTAAAAAATTTATATTCTTTTTATTTTTAAAGTCAATAACATCAGAAATTGAAGTATTAAAACCAACTTTTTCTTTTTTTAATCTAATTTCATTAGGGATCAAACCTTTAATTATTTTTCTCAATGGCCACTTAGCCATACCATCTTTGATATAGTATTCTGAGGGCATATTTAAGCAATCTTGAAATAATTTTGTATCTAAGTAAGGACTTCTATTTTCTATAGAATTATACATTGAATTTAAATCATCTTCTTTAAGTCCACCAGGAACTATCTCATTTTGCAATTCATTAATCATTCTGTTTTTCATTAAAGATTTACAAAAATTTTCCTCATGAAATTTTGTTTTGGATTTTTTTTTGAAGATTTTATTTTTAAATTCATCAAATTGAAAGACATGATCTCTGAAATTTTTATTTTTAATATATAAATCAAATTTTTGTAAATTTGGATTTCTGACTATTGGAAGTATATGATTTGACCAATTATCTAATGATTTATTAAATAATTTTTTATTCTTTCTTATTTCATTTAAGTATAAAAGATGGTGATCATAATAACCTGAAAATAATTCATCAGCACCAAGACCACTTATCACAACTTTAAATCCTTTTTTTTTTATAATTTTTAGCAATTCAAATTGAAGGAAAGAATTCACCATGGTTACAGGAGAATCATGATAATTAATTTGATCATTTAATTTTTCAAGAAAATTAATTTTATTAAAATCAAATTTAAAATTCGTGTGGTCAGTTTTTAAGTTTTTTTGGGCTAAATCAATATATTTGCTCTCATCAAATTTTCTATCCTTATTAACAATGCTAAAGGTGCTTACATTTTGATTAAAATGTTTTTTGGCAATAGAAACTAATGCGTTACTATCTATTCCTCCACTTAATAAAAATGCTATTGGTACATCAGATCTTAAACGAAGTTTTATTGAATTTAATAAACTTTCTTTTATAGATTGAAAATTATTGTTAACCAAATCTTTATTTGGTCTATAATTTATTTTCCAATATTTATTTTTTATAATTTTGTTATTTTTAAACAAATAATAATGACCTTTGGGAAAATTATTTATATTCTTAAAATAAGTTTCATTTGATTTAAAAAGGATTTTGTATCCAAATCTGAGTAAGTTATCTAATCTATCATAATTAATTTGAAGTTTTTTATCTAAAATTTTTTTTATTATTTTTATTTCTGAACCAAAAATAAATTCATTTTTGCCTTGATAATAGAACAATGGTTTTTCCCCGAACCTATCTCTTGAAAGTATTCCAATTTTTTTTTTGTGATTAAAATAATAAAATGCCCACATTCCCTCAAGTTTATTAATACCTTTTTCTCCCCAACAATCTAAAACTTTAATTAAAACTTCCGTATCGGATCCTGTTTCAAAGCGATAACCTTCTTTTTTTAACTCATCTCTTAATTCGATATAATTATAAATTTCACCATTAAAA
>CVSM01000006.1 GCA_001180065.1 Candidatus Pelagibacter communis | reverse complement strand
CGGGGCACCTGGCAACAGAACGCCCCTTGAATATCTTTTATTTTTTTTGTAGTTGGGCTTGAGCAGCTGCTAGCCTTGCAATCGGAACTCTGTATGGAGAGCAAGAAACATAGTTAAGACTAGCTTTTGCGCAAAAGTATATACTTTTAGGATCTCCTCCGTGTTCACCACAAATTCCTAATTTGATTTTTTTATTTTGTTTTTTTCCTTTTAAAACTGCTATTTCTATTAAATCTTTTACACCATCATCGATTGAAATAAATGGATCAATATTAAAAATTTTATTCTCTATATAATCATTTAAAAACTTTCCACTATCATCTCTACTTATTCCAAAAGTAGTTTGTGTTAAATCATTTGTACCAAAACTAAAAAATTCAGCATGTTTTGCAATATCTTTTGCCTTTATTGCGGCTCTTGGTAATTCAATCATAGTACCAACCAAATAATCTACCTTAATTTTATTCTCCTTTTCCACTTTTCTAGCAATTCGTATAACTAAATCTTTCATTATTTTAATTTCTGCTTCAGTT
>CVSM01000005.1 GCA_001180065.1 Candidatus Pelagibacter communis | reverse complement strand
AATGGAAAAAACTTGGACAAATACCAAAGGGTGTGTCCTCGATTGTAAGAAAAAAAGCAAAGATTAATGTAAAAAGAATTCACCAGATTGAAAGCCAAGTTAAACACGATGTAATTGCTTTCTTGACCTCTATTACTGAAAAAGCAGGAATAAAAGCAAGATACCTTCACCAAGGAATGACTTCGTCTGATGTGCTAGACACAAGTTTTAATATTCAGTTAGTTCAGTCTGGAAAAATTCTTGTAAAAGATTTAGACCAAATCCTTAAAGTTTTAAAAAGACAGGCAAGAAAATATAAATTTACACCATGCATGGGCAGAAGTCATGGCATTCATGCAGAACCAATTACCTTTGGTTTGAAGTTAGCTTCTTTTTATGAGGAATTTAAAAGAAATAAAAATAGATTAATCGATGCAATTGACGAAGTATCCACTTGTGCTATATCGGGTGCTGTTGGAACTTTTGCAAATATTAATCCCAATGTTGAAAAACATGTTGCAAAGAAACTAGGTTTAAAAATTGAACCTATTTCTACACAAGTTATTCCAAGAGATCGTCATGCATTTTATTTTTCAGTTTTAGGAATTATAGCTGGATCAGTAGAAAGAGTTGCTACTGAAATTAGACATTTGCAGAGAACAGAAGTTTATGAACTTCAAGAATATTTTTCAAAAAATCAAAAAGGTTCATCAGCAATGCCTCATAAAAAAAATCCTATACTAAGTGAAAATCTTACTGGTCTAGCTAGAATGGTAAGAAGCACAGTAACCCCTGCCCTTGAAAATATTGCATTATGGCATGAGAGAGACATTTCGCATTCAAGCGTAGAGAGAAATATAGGACCAGATGCTAATATAGCTCTC
>CVSM01000004.1 GCA_001180065.1 Candidatus Pelagibacter communis | reverse complement strand
AGTTTCTGAATGTGCGGGAACCTTAGATTGATTAAATATAATACTTCTTTCTGGGTCTATACCACTGGCAATAAATGTTGCAACTGTCTCACGTATATTATCTTTAAGCTCATTAGGATTTTGCTTAACTGTTATGGCATGAAGATCTACCACACAAAAAATACATTTATTAGACTCACTTTTATCTAGGGCTACGAAATTTTTAATCGCACCCAAATAGTTTCCTAAATGAAGATTTCCTGTTGGCTGTACTCCTGAAAAGATTTTTTTGCCCATAAACTAATACTTTAATTTAATATCCTCAGTTTTAAAAGCTTTGATAAAAAGTGAAAGTAATAAATAGAATGAAATACACAAAAGAACACAAATAATTAGGTAAACTAATTTCAAATGATAGTCATAATTAAGCTGATTTTGAAAAAATATAATTTGAAACTTAAAAAATACACCCATTAAAATAGATGCACAAGTTATCCTTAAAAATCGCTTCAGAAAAACATCATTGAATCTAAAAAAATTTTTTTTTCTTAGAAAAATAAATAAAATGATTGAATTGAACCAGGATGAAATAGTTGTAGCTAAAGGTATTATTATAAAACCAACTTTATTAAAATAAAATACACTTATTATAATATTTAAAAAAACCGATATTACAGATATATAAAATGGTGTCTTTGTATCATGATTTGCAAAGAAAAAACTTGAAAAAACTTTTATCATTGCAAAAGCTGGTAGTCCCAATCCAAAAAAATAAAGAGCTTTTCCAGAATTAATTACTGCTTTTTCAGAAAATGAACCATATCCAAATAATGCTGAAATTATTTCTTCAGAGCCAATGAATAATGCTACAAACGCAGGTAAACTTAAAAACATACTTAATTCAAGAGCCTTATTTTGAATCATCAAAATCTTTGCTTTGTTTTTTAAATCAATATATTTTGACAACTGAGGTAAAACAACTACTCCAATAGCGATACCTGCTATTGCTAAATTTATCTGATAAATTCTATCAGCATAATAAAGATAAGATACTGCACTTGCTTGAAAAGAGGCTATAATTGTTCCAACTAATATATTGATTTGTGTAACACCAGATGAAAAAATACTTGGGAGAAGTTTTTTAAAAAAAAATTTAACTTCTTTTGAATAATTAAAATTTAAATTTAAATCGGCTTTAAAAAATTTACTTACAAATTTATATAAAAAAATTAATTGTAGCAACCCAGCGATAGAAACCCCGAAAGAAAGATAGTAAGCTAATCTATCACCTAAGATTTGAGCAAACAACAAAACTACAATTAGTACAATGTTTAAAATGATTGGGGCCGCTGATGCAGCAGCAAATTTATTATGAGAGTTCAAAATAGCTGAAAAAAAAGATGATAAACTTACGAATAATAAAAAAGGTAAAGTTATTCTTGTTAAAGTAATAGCAAGTTCAATTTTCTCTGTCTCATCTACAAATCCTGGAGCTATCAATCCAACGAAAGTTGGCATGAATAGTTGAATTATCAAAATTAAGAAAAATAAACCTGCTAACAAAAAATTAAAAATATCATTTGCAAATTTATTTGATTTTAGCTTACTTTTATTTAGTTGAGACGTATAACTTGGAACAAAAGCTGCATTAAATGTTCCTTCTGCAAATAATCTTCTAAAAGTGTTGGGTATTCTGAAAGCTACAAAAAATGCATCAGCAATAAAACTTGTTCCAAGAAATATAGCAATTAGAATATCTCTTAAATAACCAAGTAATCTACTGATTATAGTATAAAAGCCAAAAGTCCCTGTTGACTTAATTAAGTTCATAAATCATATTAGTCTTAATTTTACCCCATTTGTACACCTAATTAACATAAATGAAAAAAACAAAAGTTGATCATTATACAGATAAAGAAGCCTTGGAGTTTCACAGCCACAAGAAACCTGGCAAGATAGAAATTGTTGCCTCTAAGAATATGACCACTAAAAGAGATCTTGCTCTTGCATATTCTCCGGGAGTGGCGGTT
>CVSM01000003.1 GCA_001180065.1 Candidatus Pelagibacter communis | reverse complement strand
AGCCTCAAAAGCTTTAGCCATTTCCTCTTGTTTTGCCATTCTTGCTGGCTGGACCTCTGTAGTCCAAAATTTAATATCTGCAAAAGTAGTATTTGTAACTAAAAATACTAGAGCAAATATCTTAATAAGTATTTTTTTAAACATTTTCCCCTCTTTCTTTTAATCTCTGTGTATCGCAATTTATTATTGCTATAAATCTAGCAGTGTACTAAATTTTTAACAACAGTTAATGAGTGATCAAAATCCTTAAAAATATTATTAATGTCAAAAATTGTTATTAAAAATCTTGAAAAATCTTTTGGTAATAACAAAGTTATTAACAATTTTAATATCAAAATAGATGATGGAGAATTTATAGTTTTAGTAGGACCTTCAGGTTGTGGAAAATCAACTTTATTAAGAATGATATCAGGATTAGAGAGTATCGATAAAGGAGAAATTTTTTTAGATACAAAATTAATTAATAACTTAATTCCTTCTAAGCGTGAAATTGCAATGGTCTTTCAATCTTATGCTCTTTATCCACATATGAATGTTTTTGAAAATATGTCATTTGGTCTAAAAATGGAAAAAATTTCAAAAAATGAAATTAATCAAAAAGTAAATAGTGCAGCTACTACATTACAAATAAAGGATCTGCTTGA
>CVSM01000002.1 GCA_001180065.1 Candidatus Pelagibacter communis | reverse complement strand
AATTGTTTTAAAACTGGAATCTCAAATGATAGGTTTACACCACCTATCAAGAAACTTAAAAGAGGTAAAATAAATATTAATCCTATTGATATCAAAAATACCGGTATTTGTTTTCCTTGATTTTCTTGAACTCTCTTAGCATGAATACGAATAAAAATTATTGCAATTATTGCTGCAACTATTGAATAAAAGAAAACACTAAAATTTTGCCAAACAAACGCTGGAATATATAAACCTTTAATAGTTAAGAAAAAAACACCAAAGATTGCTTCTGCATCTTGAGGAAGCGGTAAAGCTCTTAATGCAGCAAAATACCAAAAGAATATTTGAAGCAGTAATGGAATGTTTCTAAAAAATTCAACATAAAAGGCGGCGAATTTATTTATTAAATAATTAGAAGATAACCTTGCTACACCAACTATTACACCAAGAATAGTTGCAATTATAATCCCAATAACTGAAACTAGAATTGTATTTAATAATCCAACTAAATAAGCTCTAAAATAAGAGTGAGATCCATCATATTCAATTAAAGAGAATTGAACGTCAAATGAGGATTCTTGAGATAAAAACCCATAACCAAAATCAATTCCTCTATTTTCCATGTTAATCTGAGCATTGTAAGTAAAAAAACCAAAAACTAAT
>CVSM01000001.1 GCA_001180065.1 Candidatus Pelagibacter communis | reverse complement strand
CACCATAAAGTTGAGCTGCTAGCGTTTTGTTTGGAGCTAAAATTAAAGCTGGTCTATTTGTAGCTTCTATTACTTTTGCCATTGTAAAAGTTTTTCCTGATCCTGTAACTCCAAGTAAAACTTGGTTAAATTCCTCCTTATTAGCCCCTTTTACTAATTTTTTAATTGCATCTGGTTGATCACCTGCAGGTTTAAAGTCTGATTTGATTTTAAATTTTTTTCCACCTTCGAGTTTTCCACTGATTTTCGGATTTTTACTCTGAATATCTGTAATTAAATCTTGATAAGTATTTTCCATATATTAAAGAACGTATTAGAATTAATTTATATTTCAATGAGCATAATATCTGAAAACTTAAAAAGAATTAAACCATCTCCAACTATTGTTGTTACTCAAAAAGCTAGGGAAATGAGAGCAGCAGGAAAAGATGTAATTGGACTAGGAGCCGGAGAGCCAGATTTTGATACTCCTAATAATATTAAAAATGCAGCTGTTAAAGCTATTAGAAGTGGAGATACAAAATATACTGCTGTGGACGGTACTCTTGCTCTAAAAAAAGCGATTATAAAAAAATTTAAAAGAGAAAATAAGCTAAACTTTTCTACAGACCAAATCACGGTTGGAACGGGTGGTAAGCAAGTTCTTTATAATACTTTTATGGCGACATTGAACAAAGGT